>JBDSMV010000301.1:0-13758 GCA_039915715.1 Rubrivivax sp.
GGAAGCAGCGCCGATCGCCGCGGTCAACTCATCGAAGACCGGTACCGCCTGGCGCGGCGGCGGCTGGGTCCCGGGCGCTGCAATGACCGCACCAACAGCCTCCGTTGGCAAAGCCGGAGCTGACGGCGCCGCTGCAGGAACCGGTGCGCCGGCCAGTGACGCGCACGCGCACAGCGCCAATGTGAGCAGCAGGCCGAAGCTGCGGCGTGCGGCGGGCATCAAAGAGGCGGCGATCGGATCGCGGAGCAACGGACGGGATTCAGGATGGAACGTCATGTTGCAATGGTCGCGCAATTCGATGAGGGGCAGGCTGAGGCGTGCGGACGGGCTTGCGAACGGCGTGCGGAGGGGCTTGCGAACGAGAGCGTGAACGAGGGCGTGAACGAGCTTGCGATCGAGCGCTGCAGCCGCCATCGGCTCACGCCTGCAAAGGCGGGTCCATGCGGGTGCACCCACCCCCGCATTCGAGGGTTGCCAGTGCGGCGCCCCATCCATACGGTCAGCTGTTGCCGTTCAACCCTCACTCTCGCCCCTATCACCATGAAATCGTTGCATCTCGCCGCTGTGCTGACATCCGCTCTGGTTGCCTCGGGAGGTTCGCATGCGTTGACGGTGTTGTCGCAGGGCTTCGAGAACGTGGCAGGGCTGGCGGCCACCGGCTGGACCTTTACCAATAACAGCTCCGCACCCCTCGGATTCGATTGGGCGCAGGGCAACTCCGGCAACTTCGCATCGCAGACTGGCGCTCTCGGCTCATATGCGGCCGCCAACTTCGTCAGCACCGCCCTGTCCGGCGGCGACGTCAGCAACTGGTTGATCACACCGGTGCTGACGCTGGACAGCAGCAGCATCGTCAGCTTCTTTGTGCGTTCCGCAGGTGCAGGGTTTCTGGACAAGCTGGAAGTCCGCATGAGCACCAACGGCGCCAGCGGCAACGTCGGCAGCGGTCCGTCCGATGTCGGCGACTTCACGACCCTGTTGGGATCGTTCCAGTCGTCGGCCGACGGGGGCTGGGTCGCCCAGAACTATGGGGTGGCCACGCTTGTGGCATCTACCAACGTGCGGCTGGCCTTCCGCTACATCGTCGACGACACCAGCATCAACGGCAACTACCTGGGCATCGACACCCTGACGGTGACGGCGGTGCCGGAACCCGGCACTTGGCTCTTGCTGGGACTTGGACTCACCGGCCTGCTGGTGCGCTGTCGCCCGGCAGCAAAATCGGCGCCTGAAGCCCGGCGAAGGCGCCGTTAGTCTGCTGCCCCTGCCCTACGAACCCCGCCTCGGCGGGGTTCGTCGTTTCCGCGCCGCAGGTCTGGTCGCAGCCAGCCAGTGGGGGCCACTGCCTACAATTCCTGACCTCTGACCTCTGACCTCTGACTCTGCACTGCATCGCACAACCATGCCTGTCAATCTCGCCCCGCCCGACCCGCAGAGCCTCTTGCCCGTGCCTGGCGTGCGCATCGGCGTCACGATGGCCGGCATTCGCAAAGCCAACCGGCGCGACCTGGTGGTGTTCGCGCTGGAGGAGGGCACCACGGTGGCCGGCGTGTTCACACGCAACCGCTTCTGCGCCGCGCCAGTGCAGTTGTGCCGACAGCATCTGGCGCAGTCGAGCGGCATTCGCGCACTGCTGATCAACACCGGAAACGCCAATGCCGGCACCGGCGCCGATGGGCTCGCGCGCGCACGGCGCACCTGTGAGGCTCTGGCGGCGCGGATGCAGATCGAGCCCCGGCAGGTGCTGCCGTTCTCTACCGGCGTGATCATGGAAGTGCTGCCTGTCGAGCGCATCGAAGCCGGTCTGCCCGCCGCGCTGGCGGCATTGCAAGCCGCAGGCTGGGCCGAAGCCGCCAACGGCATCATGACCACCGACACGGTGCCGAAAGCGGCTTCGCGCCGCATCTCGATCGGCGGGCGCGATGTCACGCTGACCGGCATCAGCAAGGGCGCCGGAATGATCCGCCCCGACATGGCGACCATGCTCGGCTTCATGGCCACCGACGCGGTGATCGACCCGGCGCTGTTGCAGCCGCTGCTGAACCATGCCGCCGCGCAAAGCTTCAACCGCATCACGATCGACGGCGACACCTCCACCAACGATTCGTTCGTGCTGATGGCGACCCATCAGGCCGGCCACGCGTCGATCACCAGGCTCGACAGCGACGACGGGCGGCTGCTGCAGGACGCCGTGGTGTCCCTGTCGCAGCAGTTGGCGCAGGCCATCGTGCGCGACGGCGAAGGCGCCACCAAGTTCATCACCGTGACCGTGCAGGGCGGCCGCGACGAAGCCGAGTGCCGGCTCGCGGCTTATGCCATCGCGCATTCGCCGCTCGTCAAGACCGCGTTCTTCGCCAGCGACCCGAACCTGGGCCGCATCCTGGCCGCGGTGGGCTATGCGGGCATTGCCGATCTCGACCAGAACCTGATCGACCTGCATCTCGACGATGTGCATGTGGTGCGGCAGGGTGGCCGCCATCCGGACTACCGCGAAGATGACGGACAGCGGGTCATGAAAGGCAGCGAGATCACGGTGCGCGTCGACCTGCACCGCGGCAACGCCGAAACCACCGTCTGGACCTGCGACTTGTCGCAGGAGTACGTGAGCATCAACGCCGATTACAGGAGTTGAAGCTCCAAATCTCGTTGCGCGCGTTTCGGTTTGGTGATGCGGTGGTCATAGCAGTGCGCTCATTTTTGCGCCGGCTTCGGCCGCCTGAGGGCGATCTGCTGCACGACGCGGCTTATCTGCGCTTGTGGAGTTCGATCCTCACCAGCGCCTTTGGCAACCAGGTGATGATGCTGGCCCTGCCGCTGACCGCTGCGGTGCTGCTGCATGCCACGCCGACCCAGATGGGGGTGCTGACCGCGATCGAGCTGGCGCCGTTCATTCTGGTGTCGCTGCCGGCCGGGGTGTGGCTGGACCGGGTGCGCAAGCTGCCGGTTTATGTGGTGGGCGAGTCGATGGTGGCGCTGGCGGCGGCCAGTGTGCCGCTGGCATGGTGGCTTGGCTGGCTGTCGATGTCGTGGCTCTATGTGGTGGGATTCCTGCTGGGACTCGTGCACACGGTGGCCGGCACCGCCGCACAGATCGTGCTGACGCAGGTGGTGCCGCGCTCGCGCCTGGTCGAGGCGCATGCCAAGAACGCGCTGGCGACCTCGGGCGCCGAAGTCGCCGGGCCGGGGCTCGCCGGAGCGCTCATCAAGCTCTTCGACGCGCCGCTGGCCCTGCTCGTGAACGCCGCGCTGCTGCTGAGTTCGGCCCTGATCCTGCGCGGGTTGCCGAACCTGGAGCCACCGGCCGCCCGCAGCGATGCGCACTTCGGCCGCGACCTGATGGCGGGCCTGCGGTTCGTGATCGGGCAGCGACTGCTGCTGACCCTGGCGGCGTTGATGGGGGTCTGGCAGATGTGCCACTACGCAGTGATGACGGTGCAGATCCTGTTCGCCACCCGCATCCTCGGCCTGTCCGAGCAGGGCGTGGGGCTGTGTTACGCCGGCATGGGGTTCGGCACCATCGTCGGCAGCGTCACGGGCAACCGCATCAGCCGCCGGCTGGGTCCGGGGCCGTGCCTGGTGGTGGGGTATGCCATCTGCGGCGCCGGCTGGCTGCTGTTGGCCGCGGCGCCGGCCAACGGCTTCGGCGTCGCTGCATTCGCCTTGATGCTGATGAGCTTCACTGCCGGCGCGGTCTTCATCTTCATCAACTTTCTGGCGCTGCGTCAGTCAGTGACCCCGCAGCCGTTGCTGGGCCGCATGACCGCCACCATGCGCTGGCTGACGCTGCTGGCCGCGGCCCCGGGCGCGCTGTTGGGTGGATGGCTGGGGGAGCATGTCGGTCTGCGCGCAGCACTGCTGTTCGCCGGTGGCGTCTCGGTCGTGCTGGTGGTGGTGGCGTGGCGGCTGCCGATGATCCGCAACCTGCGCGCACTGCCGACGCCGGACTTCGGTGCCGACGGCTCGGTCAGCGGCGTGGCACTGGCGCCGGACCCGACGGTGGCACCGGGGCTGACGACGGCTGCGTTGGAGTCTCCGGCGACCCATCCCTCAGGACCGACGCCGGGGCGTGATGATCGACCGCGTCAGTGATGAGGCCGTCGATGCCAAGTGACAGCAGCCGCTCGACATCGGCAGCCTCGTTGACCGTGTAGCACAGCGCCCGCAACCCGGCGCCATGCAACCGCTGCCGCAGGTCGGCGTCCATCAACCGGTGGTGGGTGACCACTGCCACGCATGCCAGCCGCTGCGCGGTGTCCCACCAGCCGTCGGTCGACTCGTCCGTCAGTTTGTCCGTCAGTTGGTCCAACAGCAGGCCGCGGGGCAGATCAGGCGCGGTCTCCTGCGCGCCGCGCAGCGCATCGCCCTTGAACGAGGTCAGCAGCAACTGACCGCGCTGGGCCACCACGTGGTCGCGGCAAGCTTTGGCCACCGCCACCCCGGTGGCGTGGTCACAGCCCGTGCTCGGCTTGATCTCGAGGTTGAGCGCATGGCCGTTGGCCGCCACGAACGACAGCACCGCATCCAACGTCGGCATCGCCTCGCCGGCGTAGGCGCGTGAATGCCAGCTGCCGGCGTCCAGGCGCGACAGATCCGACCACGGCAGGTCGCCGGCCACGCCGTGCCCGGTCGTGGTGCGCTGCAGCGTGTGGTCGTGCAGCAGAAACGGCACGCCATCGGCGCTCAACTTGACATCGCATTCGAAGGCCCGGTATCCATGAGCAGCGCCGAGTCTCAGGGCCGCCAGCGTGTTTTCCGGCGCCAGCTTTCCGGCCCCGCGGTGCGCGACCCACAGCGGCAGCGGCCAGGCCACCACGGCGTCAGACCCGCTTGCCGCTGGCCGGGTCGAACCAATGCAGATGTTGAGGTTCCACCGCCAACTGCACCGCGTCGCCGGGGCTCGGTGGGACCATCGTGGCTTCGATGCGCAGCGTGAACGCCGCGCCGCCGAGCCGCCCGTAGACCAGTCGCTCGGCGCCAAGCATTTCCAGCATCTCGACTTGCAGCGGCAACGCCCCGGCGGGCGAAAGCGCAACGTGTTCTGGCCGCACACCGAGCGTCAACGGACCTGCGCGGGGTGCGGCAGCCGGCAGCGTGACAGTCAGTTTCGACGCAGCGCCGCCGTCGCCGTCAATCGAAAACCGCGAACCGTCGGCAACGCCCTGGAACAGGTTCATCGGCGGCGAGCCGATGAAACCCGCGACGAAAGTGCTGGCCGGCTGGCCATAAACCTGGTCGGGCGTGCCGATCTGCTCGATGCGGCCGGCGTTCATCACGATCATGCGTTGCGCCAGTGTCATGGCCTCGACCTGGTCGTGGGTCACGAACAGCGAAGTCACGCCCAGTTCGTGGTGCAACTTCTGGATCTCGAGCCGGGTGGCGGCACGCAGCTTGGCGTCGAGGTTCGACAGTGGTTCGTCGAACAGAAACACCTGTGGCTGGCGCACGATGGCGCGACCCATCGCGACGCGCTGGCGCTGGCCGCCCGACAACTCGCGAGGCTTGCGCTTGAGCAGCGCCGACAGCTCCAGAATGCGCGCCGCCTTCTGCACCCGCGTTTCGATCTCGGCCTTGGGCATCTTGGCAATCTTCAAGCCATACGCCATGTTGTCGTAGACCGTCATGTGCGGGTACAGCGCATAGTTCTGGAACACCATCGCGATGTCGCGCTCAGCGGGTTCCAAGTCATTGACCACACGCCCGCCGATCGAGATCTCGCCGCTGGTGATTTCTTCGAGCCCGGCCACCATGCGCAGCAGCGTGCTCTTGCCGCAGCCGCTCGGGCCGACGATGACGATGAATTCGCCGTCAGCCACCTCGGCGTCCACGCCGTGGATGACCTTGACGGCCAGCGGCCCGCGGCCGTAACTCTTCTCGATCTTGCGAAGGGTGATTGCGCCCATGTCTATTCGGTGATCACTCGCTTCGTTATTTTTCGGTGTCGACCAGGCCCTTGACGAACCACTTCTGCATCAGCAGCACCACCAGCGCCGGCGGGATCATCGCCAACAGCGCGGTGGCCATCACGATGTTCCACTCGGTGGCCGAATCGCCGCCGGTGATCATTCGTTTGATGCCCATCACCACCGGATACATGTCCTGGCTGGTGGTCATCAGGAGCGGCCACAGATACTGGTTCCAGCCATAGATGAACTGGATCACGAACAGCGCCGCGATCGACGTCTTCGAGAGCGGCAGCAGCACGTCCCAGAAGAAGCGCATCGGCCCGGCACCGTCGATGCGTGCGGCTTCTGCCAGCTCGTCGGGTACGGTCAGAAAGAACTGCCGGAACAGGAAGGTGGCGGTGGCACTGGCGATCAGCGGCACCGTCAGACCGGCATAGGTGTTGAGCATGCCCAGATCGGACACCACCTTGTAGGTCGGCAGGATGCGCACCTCCACCGGCAGCATCAAGGTCACGAAGATCAACCAGAACACCACGTTTCTGAACGGGAAGCGGAAGTAGACGATGGCAAAGGCAGAGATCACCGAGATCACGATCTTGCCCACCGCAATCACCATCGCGGTGACGAAACTGACCCACAGCATGCGGCCAACTGGCGCCGTCGAGGTGTTGCCGCCGGTGCCGCCGAACAGCGCCTCGGTGTAGTTGTCGACGAAGTGGCTGCCGGGCAGCAGCGACATCGGCACGTTCTGCACGATCTCTTCGGCGGTCTGCGTGCTGGCGACAAAGGTGATGTAGAGCGGGAACGCCACCAGGATCACACCCAGGATCAGCACCAGGTGCGACACCAGGGTGGCAACAGGCCGGTTCTCAACCATGGGTCACCAGCCCTTCGGCCCGATCGTTGCTGTACGGCATCAGTAATTCACCCGCTTCTCGACATAGCGAAACTGCAGCACCGTCAGCGCCACCACGATCACCATCAGCACCACGCTCTGCGCGGCCGAGCCGCCCAGGTCGAGCGCCTTGAAGCCATCGAAGTAAACCTTGTAGACCAGGATCGCGGTGTCCTTGCCCGGCCCGCCTTGCGTGGCCGCATCGACGATTGCAAAGGTGTCGAAGAACGCATAGACGATGTTGATCACCAGCAGGAAAAAGGTGGTGGGCGTCAGCAGCGGAAACTGCACCGTCCAGAAGCGGCGCCACGGCCCGGCGCCATCAATGGCGGCCGCTTCGATCAGGCTCTTCGGGATCGACTGCAGACCCGCCAGAAAGAACAGGAAGTTGTAGGACACCTGCTTCCACACCGCCGCGGCCACGATCAAGGTCATCGCCTGGCCGCCATTCAACAGGTGGTTCCAGTCGATGCCGAAAGCACGCAGCCAGAAGCTGACGATGCCCACCGACGGCGCGAACATGAAGAGCCACAGCACACCGGCCACCGCGGGTGCGACGGCGTAAGGCCAGATCAGCAGTGTCTTGTAGCCGCCGGCGCCACGCACCACACGGTCGGCCATCACCGCCAGCACCATCGAAATCGCCAGCCCCAGCCCCGCAACCAGTACCGAAAACACGGCGGTGGTCTTGAATGACGCCAGGTAGGTGGCGTCGTTGTAGAGCCGCACGAAGTTCTGCGCGCCGATGAACTCCGAGCTGATTCCGAAGGCGTCTTCCTGCAGCACGCTCTGCCAGATGGCCTGGCCCGCTGGCAGAAAGAAGAAGACGCTGACGATCACCAACTGCGGCGCTACCAGCACCCATGGCAACCACCAGCTCTTGAAACGAACGCGCTTTTCGGTGGTCAAGTGGGTGCAGACTGCAGATGATCGTCAGTTTTTCAGCGGCTGCGGCAAATTGCCGATGTTCAGCCCTTGCCGTTGGCCTTCTCGAAACGCTCCAGCTGTTCGTTGCCACGCTTCACCGCGGTGTCCAGCGCTTCCTTGGCCGATTTCTTGCCCGCCCACACCTGCTCCAGCTCTTCTTCCATGATGGCGCGGATCTGCACGAAGTTTCCGAGCCGGATGCCGCGCGACTTGTCGGTGGTCTTGCGAATCATCTGGTTGACTGCGGTGTCGGTGCCCGGATTCTGCTTGTAGAAGCCAGACTCCTCGGTGACCTTGAACGCTGCCAGGGTGATGGGCAGGTAGCCGGTGCGCTGGTGGCTCTTGGCCTGGATCTCCGGGTTCTGCAGGTAGTTGAAGAACTGCGCCACGCCTTTGTAGTCGGCCGCCGGCTTGCCTGACAGCACCCACAGCGACGCCCCGCCGATCACGGTGTTCTGCGGCGCACCCGGCACATCGGGGTAGTAGGGCAGTGGGGCGATGCCGAAGTCGAACTTGGCGTTCTTCTTGATGCTGGCATAGGTGGACGACGATGCCGTGGCCATCGCGCATTCGCCGGAATAGAACGGGGCATCACCCAGGTTGCCGCGGCCGCGGTAGACGAACAGCCCCTGCTTGGCCATGTTGGCCAGGTTCTCGATGTGGCGAACATGCAGCGGCGTGTTGAAGGCGAGCCGCGCCGAAAGGCCGCCGAAGCCGTTGTTCTGCGTCGCAAACAGAGTGTTGTGCCAGGTCGAGAAGCTCTCCAGCTGGGTCCAGGTCTGCCAGCTGGTGGTGAAGGGGCAGCTCACGCCAGAAGCTTTGAGTTTGGCGGCGGCGGAAACCAGTTCGGGCCAGGTGGAGGGCGGCTTGTTGGGGTCGAGCCCGGCCTTCTTGAACAGGTCCTTGTTGTAGTTCAGGATCGTGGTGGAGCTGTTGAACGGAAAACTCAGCATCTGGCCGTTGGGGGCGGTGTAGTAGCCGACCACTGCAGGAATGTAGAGCTTGGGGTCGAACTTGAAGCCGCCGTCAGACAGCACCTTGCCGACCGGAATGATCGCGCCCTTGCTGGCCATCATCGTGGCGGTGCCGACCTCGAAAACCTGCAGAACGTGGGGCGCGTTGCCGGCCCGGAACGCGGCGATGGCCGCGGTCATCGAGTCGTCGTAGCTGCCTTTGTAGGTCGGCACCACCTTGTAGGTCTTCTGGCTTTCGTTGAAGCCGTTGGCCAGGTCGACGACCCAGTCGTTGAGGCCACCGGTCATCGAATGCCACCACTGAATCTCGGTTTGGGCGTGGGCGGGCAATGAAAGGCCGGCGGCAAGCGCAGCGGCGGCCAGGGCCAGGACTTTGGATCGCATGTCTTTTCTCCAGGATGTGGGTACGGCAACCCGCCAGTCTGGCCGCCGTTTGTGACAACTCGGATTTTTTTCTGAGCATCGGGTGGCAGCAACCCGGACAAGCCCGCGGGAGCCGGACTTCACGAGGGGCTGCGTTAGGATCATCGATAACCCTATGAATGCTCCTCTTTCCCAGGCGGCAGCCGCCGTGCATCTCGCCGATCCCCCGAGGGTCGGCGTTCCCGTCACCGATCCCGCCGCTGCTTCGGCGACGTCCGTCCGGTTGCGCGAGATTCCCTACAACTACACCTCGTTCTCAGACCGCGAAATCGTCATCCGCCTGTTGGGCGAACGCGCCTGGACGATCCTCAACCAGCTGCGGCAAGAACGACAAACCGGCCGATCGGCCCGCATGCTGTACGAGGTGCTGGGCGACGTCTGGGTGGTGCAGCGCAACCCGTATCTCGAAGACGACCTGCTGGAGAGCCCCAAGCGCCGGCAGATGTTGGTCGACGCCTTGCACCACCGGTTGGCCGAGGTCGGCAAGCGCCGCACGCCCGGCAGTGATGCCGCGCAGGCCACCCGCGACCGGCTGGTGGGCGAACTGCTGGACGCCGCCACGGCGGCTGTCGAAGCCTTCGCCGCGCATTTCCGCGCTGTCTGGGACCTTCGCAAGGCCGCACGCCGCGTTCTGGGCCGCCGCACCCAGAAGGACAACCTCAAGTTCGACGGGCTGTCGCGCGTCTCGCATGTCACCGACGCCACCGACTGGCGGGTCGAGATGCCTTTCGTGGTGCTCACCCCCGACACCGAAGCCGAGATGGCCGGGCTGGTGGCCGGCTGCATCGAACTCGGGCTGACGATCATCCCGCGCGGCGGCGGCACCGGCTACACCGGCGGCGCGGTGCCGCTGACCTGGAAGAGCGCGGTCATCAACACCGAGAAGCTCGAAGCGCTGAGCGCGGTCGAGATGGTGACGCTGCCGGGTCTGTCCGAGCCGGTGGCCACGGTCTGGAGCGAAGCCGGTGTGGTCACGCAGCGCGTGGCCGATGCTGCGGAGACAGCGGGCTTCGTGTTCGCGGTTGACCCCACCTCGGCCGAAGCCAGCTGCATCGGCGGCAACGTGGCGATGAATGCCGGCGGCAAAAAGGCGGTTCTGTGGGGCACCGCGCTCGACAACCTCGCCAGCTGGAAGATGGTGACGCCCCAGGCGCGCTGGCTCGAAGTGGTGCGGCTCGACCACAACCTCGGCAAGATCCACGAAGTCGACCAGGCGCGCTTCGAGCTGCGCCATTTCAAGGCCGACGGCAAGACGGTGGAGCGCACCGAGATCCTGACGATCCCGGGCCGCAGCTTTCGCAAGGAGGGCCTGGGCAAGGACGTCACCGACAAGTTTTTGGCCGGGCTTCCGGGCGTGCAGAAGGAAGGTTGCGACGGTCTCATCACCAGCGCCCGCTGGATCGTGCACCGCATGCCCGAGCAGGTGCGCACCGTGTGCCTGGAGTTCTTCGGCAATGCCAAGGACGCCGTGCCCAGCATTGTCGAGATCAAGGACTACCTGGCGACCCAGCAGCGCCACGGTGTGCTGCTGGCCGGGCTCGAACATCTGGACGACCGCTACCTGAAGGCGGTGGGCTATGCCACCAAGAGCAAACGCACGCTGGCGGGGTCGGGCCTGCCGAAGATGGTGCTGTTCGGCGACATCGTCGGCGACGACGCCGATGCGGTGGCGCGCGCCACCAGCGAGGTGGTGCGAATCGCCAACTCGCGCGCCGGCGAAGGCTTTGTGGCGGTCAGTGCCGATGCGCGCAAGAAGTTCTGGCTCGACCGCAAGCGCACCGCGGCCATCGCCAAGCACACGAATGCGTTCAAGATCAACGAAGACGTGGTGATCCCGCTGCCGCGGATGGGTGAGTACACCGAAGGCATCGAACGCATCAACATCGAACTCAGCCTGCGCAACAAGCTGGAACTGGTGGACGCGCTGCAGCAGTTCTTCCGCCAGAACCCGTTGCCGCTTGGCAAGAGCGACGATGCCAGCGAGATTCCGAATGCGGTGCTGTTGGAAGACCGCGTGCAGCAGACGCAGGCACTGCTGGCCGATGTGCGGCGCCAGTGGCAGCAGTGGCTGGCCGATGTCGAGGCCACCGACCCGCTGGACAGTCCCGCCGACGGCAGCTTTGCGCAGTTGCAGGACAACCGGCTGCGGGCGTCGTGGAAGTTGCAGATCCTGAAACCGCTGCAGGCGATTTTTCAAGGTGGATCGTTCCAACCGATCCTCGACGAATGCCGCCGCATCCACGGCCAGGTGCTCAAGGGGCGGGTGTGGGCGGCATTGCACATGCATGCCGGTGACGGCAACGTCCACACCAACATCCCCGTCAACAGCGACAACTACCCGATGCTGCAGACGGCGCACGAAGCGGTGGCCCGCATCATGGTGTTGGCGCGGCGCCTGGGTGGGGTTATCAGCGGTGAGCACGGCATCGGCATCACCAAGCTGGAGTTCGTCACCGACGACGAACTGAAGGACTTTGCCGACTACAAACAGCGCATCGACCCCGAAGGCCGCTTCAACAAGGGCAAGTTGATGCGAAGGGCGCGCGGTGACGGCTGCGACGACGAGATGCAGGACGCTGGCGGCTGTCGAAGTGCCGACTTGAGCGCCGCCTATACCCCCAGCTTCGGCTTGATGGGGCACGAGTCGCTGATCATGCAGCAGAGCGAAATCGGCGCCATCAGCCACAGCATCAAGGACTGCCTGCGCTGCGGCAAGTGCAAGCCGGTCTGCGCCACGCACGTGCCGCGCGCCAACCTGCTGTACAGCCCGCGCAACAAGATCCTGGCGACCTCGCTGCTGATCGAAGCCTTCTTGTACGAAGAGCAGACCCGCCGCGGCATCAGTGTCAAGCATTGGGAAGACTTCGAAGACGTGGCCGACCACTGCACGGTCTGCCACAAGTGCGAAAGCCCGTGCCCGGTCAAGATCGACTTCGGCGATGTGACGATGAACATGCGCAACCTGTTGCGGCGCATGGGCAAAAAGAGTTTTCGGCCCGGCAATGCCGCGGCGATGCTGTTTCTGAACGCCACCAACCCGCAAACCATCAAGCTGATGCGCACGGCGATGGTCGATGTCGGCTTCACGTTCCAGCGCTTCATGAACCGGTTGCTGAAGCCCGCCGCGCGCGCCCAGACCGCGGCGCCGCCGGCCACGCTGGGCACGCCGCCGCTGAAAGAGCAAGTCATCCACTTCATCAACAAGAAGATGCCCGGCGGGCTGCCCAAGAAGACCGCCCGGGCCCTGCTGGACATCGAGGACAAGGACTACGTTCCGATCATCCGCAACCCCGAAACCACCACGGCCGAAACCGAGGCGGTGTTCTACTTTCCGGGCTGCGGATCGGAGCGGCTGTTCAGTCAGGTGGGCCTGGCCACCCAGGCGATGCTGTGGCATGCCGGTGTGCAGACGGTGCTGCCCCCGGGGTACCTGTGCTGCGGCTACCCGCAGCGCGGCAGCGGGCAGGCCGACAAGGCCGACAAGATCATCACCGACAACCGGGTGCTGTTCCACCGCGTGGCCAACACGCTGAACTATCTGGACATCAAGACCGTGGTCGTCAGCTGCGGCACCTGTTTCGATCAGTTGCAGGGTTACAGGTTCGAAGACATCTTCCCGGGTTGCCGCATCGTCGACATCCACGAGTACCTGCTGGAGAAAGGCGTCACGCTGGCCGGGCACAGCGCCGGGTACCTGTACCACGACCCTTGCCACAGCCCGATGAAACAGCAGGAGCCGATGGTGACGGTTCGCGCGCTGATGGGTCCGAACGTGCTGAAGAGCGAACGCTGCTGCGGCGAAAGTGGCACGCTCGGCGTGACGCGGCCCGACATCGCGACCCAGGTGCGCTTTCGCAAGGAAGAGCAGCTGCGCGCCGATGAGACGGCGTTGCGTGCGCAAATGGCCGCGGCGCCTGCCTCATGGTCCGCTGCCTCCGTCGGTCCGGCCCCCGCTGGCGTCAAGATCCTGACCAGCTGTCCGAGTTGCCTGCAAGGGCTCAAGCGCTACGAGGACGATCTGCGCAGCGGTCTGCTCGAGGCCGACTACATCGTGGTCGAGATGGCGCGGCTGAAGCTGGGCGAGAACTGGATGGCCGACTATGTGGCGCAAGCCAATCGGGGGGGCATCGAGCGCGTGCTGGTCTGAGCCTGCTCTGTCGCACCGCCAGCAGTTGGTTTTTCGGCTCAACCGGCGCCAAGCAGGGTTTTGTTTCACTTTCGGCTGCTGAGTGGGGTTACTACCCCCATGAACTGGGGGTGTTGCGCTGCGCGGAGTCTGAGAGACTCGTCTGCAGAAGAAAGCCCCGGCGTCAAGCCGTGCGCTTCGGGTCATTTCGGAACAGACAAGGCAGCCTCGCTTGCGAAGTTGTCCCAGTTTTTCAACATTAGGAGTGCTTATGAAACTTTCAAATATGGTGGTCGCCGTCAGCATCGCATTGGGTTCTGCCAGTGCGTTCGCGGCTGGTGGTCCGATCGACCTCAGCAGCGGCAGTGCCAGCTTCGGCAACACCCCGAACGCTGGCGGCTTCATGGACGCGTTCACGTTCACGGCGGCCGCCCCATTCACCTTCAGTTCCAGCATCACCACGGTTCTCAATGGCGCGCAAAACATCGACTTCTCGTCGATCACGCTCAC
>JBDSMV010000315.1:0-22557 GCA_039915715.1 Rubrivivax sp.
AGGCCCGTGTAGAAGGCGATCTTGCCGCCCGGCATGCAAAAGGCGTTGAGTTGGCTGCTCTGCAACAGGTTGACCTCCCAGCGCCACTGGCGGGCGCGGCTGTTCCAGTCGGAAGCAAATGGAATGATCCGTTCGGCGATGAAGCGCAGCCGCACCAGCTGCGGGTCGGACGCGCCCGCCAGCGCGCGCTTGGACTGCGCTTCACGCAGCAACTGCTGGTATTGCTGCGTGGCTGCGGCTTCGACCTGTTCGGCCGGCACCAGCTTGGAGAACCGCGATGCCTTGCCGACATCGCCGCGAAGACCACCGTCTTGCGCCACGGCCGGCAGCACCGCCGTCGCGCCGGCCAGCGCCAGCCATGATGCGAAGTGGCGGCGCGACAAGCGCTGGTCGTCGAAGGTCGGAATGGACATCGGATTCGGCACGGCACAGGGTGGGTTGATGGGCGCTGAAGAATGACGGCGCGACACGATTCTAGGCAGCGGGCAGGGCCTCGACTCGGGGCTCCAAACCCACCCCCGCGCTACCAGCCTTCGCTGCCCGGGTCGCCCTTGAATGGCCCCACCAGTTCGGGCGTGATCCAACCGCCATAGAAGCCGCCCGGTTGCTGACGCACCGGCGCACCGTCGACGGTGATCTTCAACACGGCCGGATACATCGACACGCAATCGGCCAGGGCTTCGGCGCCGGCCAGCGGCTTCGGATAGCTCCAGGCGACTGCCGCCAGCCGACGCTCGCGCAGCAGGTTGCGGTCGACCAGATCGAAGTAGTGCGCAGGGCCTTTCCATTCGCAAAACGAACCCCCGGCAGTGGGCTCGAAACAGCGACGGTCAAGGTCGGACCACGGCAAATACCAGCTCGGCGGATGCGCGGTTTCCAGCACCTTGACCGCACGGCAGGAGCGCGCCACTTCGAGGCGACCCCAGCGCACCACCACCTCACGGGTGTCTGGCTCGACCGTCGGCGGGCGCGGAAAGTCCCACACCGACACCTGGCCAGGACCGGGCTCGACCGCGAACGGCGGGCGCCCGTTGCCACGCCAGCGCCAGTGGTCGCGCGCTGCCTGCAGCCAGCCGGGACGGTCGGCGCCTTTCATCGCTGCTTGCCGCCAGTTGGCGCCGTTGCCTGCAGCCGCTGCGCTGCAAATGCGCTGAACCACGCCACGCTGTCGGGCGCTGCCATCGCGTCGCGGTTGAAGACCGCATCCGGCGCCGCGCCCTGCAACAGCTTCTTCACCGGCAGTTCCATCTTCTTGCCCGACAGCGTGCGCGGGATTGCGGCCACCTGGTGAATCTCGTCGGGCACATGGCGCGGCGACAGGGCCTCGCGCACCGCCAGCCGCAGTCGTTGGGTCAGGGCTTCGTCCAGCACCATGCCTTCGCGCAACACCACGAACAGCGGCATGTTGCTGGGCTGCCCCAGGTATTCCAGATCGACCACCAGACTGTCCAGCACCTCGGGCAGCGCTTCGACTGCGCGGTACAGCTCGGACGTGCCCATGCGAATGCCGTGGCGGTTGATGGTGGCGTCGCTGCGGCCATAGATGACCGCGCCGTGCGAGCCCGATTCGGGGTGCGGGGTGATGCGCAGCCAGTCGCCGTGGCGCCAGATGCCCGGATACATGTCGAAGTAGCTGTCGCGGTACCGCTCGCCGCCGGGGTCGTTCCAGAAACGCAACGGCATCGACGGCATCGGCTGCGTGCACACCAGTTCACCAACCGCGTCGATCAATGCCTGGCCCTGTTCGTCGAAGGCATGAATGGCAGCGCCGAGACAGCGGCATTGCATCTCGCCGACCGTGACCGGCAGCAGGCGGTTGCCGGCCACGAAGGCGCCTGCGAAATCGGTGCCGCCGCTGATGGGAGCGAGCCAGATGTCGGCCCCGTCGACCTTCGGCAGGTGGTCCCAGATCCACCGATACGCATCTTCGGACAGCGGTGAGCCGGTCGAGCCGATGGCGCGCAGCCGCGACAGGTCGGCCTGCGCCATCGGCTGCACGCCGGCCTTCAAGCAACTGGCAAAGAAGGCCGCGCCGGCGCCGAACCAGGTCACGCCCGCAGCCGCGGCGAAGCGCCACAGCGTGCCCCAGTCGGGCGCCTTCGAAGGGCCGCCGGGGTTGCCGTCGTAGAGGCAGATCGTGGTGCCCGAGAGCAGCCCGCCGACCTGCGCATTCCACATGATCCAGCCGGTGCTGCTGAACCAGTGGAAGCGTTCGCCGGGTTGCACCGAAGGCGCGATGTCGTTGTGCAGCCCAGCGCCTTTCAGCAGCTCCAGCACGATGCCGCCGTGGCCATGCACGATCGCTTTCGGCAGGCCGGTCGTGCCGCTGGAATAGACGATCCACAGCGGGTGGTCGAACGGCAGCCAGGCCGGCCGCCAGGCATCGTCCGCAGCACCGCCTTTTCCTGCGGCCGCCCAGTCGGCGAAGGTGTCCGACTGGCGGTGCGGCGCATGGAAGTCGGCCTCCGACGCTGTCGGATCGACATCGGCCCAGAACACCACCTGCCGCACGCTCGGCAGCCCATCCAGCACCTGCCGCAACACGCCACGCCGGTCGTGCGCGCTGCCGCCCCAGACCTGGCCGTCGCAGGCCACCAGCACCACCGGCTCGATCTGGCTGAAGCGGTCCAGGATGGCCACCGGCCCCATGTCGGGCGAGCACACCGACCACACCGCACCGATGCCGGCGCAGGCCAGAAACGCCACCACCGTTTGCGGTGCATTGGGCAGGATCGCGCACACGCGGTCGCCCGGGTGCACGCCTGCCGCTTGCAGCCGACGCGCGAACGCGGCGACCTGGCGCCGCAGTTCAGGCCACGACAGCGACTCTGGTGCGGCCATGCGTTCGTTCTGGAACACGATCGCCGGGTGACCCGCCGCATGCGCCGCATCGGCATGGCGCAGCACTTGTTGCGTGTAGTTCAGCTGCGCGCCGGGGAACCAGATGGCACCCGGCATCACGGCCGACTCCAGCACGCAGCGGTGCGGGGTCGGCGACTGGATGTCGAACCAATCCCAGATCGATTGCCAGAAGGCGTTGAGGTCGGTGATCGACCATTGCCAGAGCGCGTCGTAGCTGTCGAAGTGCAAGTGGTGCGTGTCGGCCAGCCACTGCTGATAGCGGGCCAATTGCGGGGTCGGGTGAGGCATGAGGGTGGGGGTGTCCGCAGTCGCCGAGCGGGCCGCTTGTGGCGTCGACGATGGCACAGGTGTGCGCAGCCCGCGCGGCGGCCGGAGAACGGATGCGGCGGACTCCATCTCGATGGGTCGGGACCCCAAGTGGGCGACGCCGCGGTCGCCCTGACCGACGACCCGACCGCGCATCCATACAAACGAGGATGTCCCTGGGACGAATTCCCTCAAGAATTTAGGGGAAGCGCTCAGACCCGCCATCAGGTCGCCCGGCGCCGCTGGAGGCGACAAGCCCGACAGTGGGTGGAGTGATGGCCAACCGCCTTCGGCGCCCAACCAGTCAACCTGCCAACCGCACGTCGTGATCGACACCGTCCTCTCCTTCCTGGCCGACGAGGTCAACGCCCACTTGGTCAAGCGCACCGGCACCGAGTTGGGCGCCGTCAGCGTGGGAGCTCTGTGCGACGACCGCGGGCTGTGGACGCAGGCGATGGACACCACCCGGTTGACCCTGTTCCAGATCGACGAAGAACGCAGCACCCGCGATCAAGTGCCTCAACGCACGATCATCGGTGGGCGCGAAGTGGTGCTGCCGCCACCGCTCAAGCTCAACCTGGTGGTGCTGTTTGCCGGGCGCTTTCAGCAGTACGACCAAGCGCTGCGCACGCTCTCGCTGATCCTCACCTTCTTCCAGGCGCGGCCGATGTTCACCCCGGCCAGCAGCCCGGCTCTGCCCGAAGGCGTGGAGCGCGTCGCAGTCGACCTGCTCAGCTACGGTCCGGAGCAGATGAACCAGATGTGGGCCTGCCTCGGGGCCAAGCACCTGCCTTCGGCGGTGTACCGGCTGCGCACGGTGGCGCTGCAGGACCTGGAGCCGACCGGCACCGGCGCGCCGATCACGGTGATCGACACCACGCTCGCCGGCAGATGAAATGGCGCGCATCGCCTTCCGCCCGATTTGGACCGTCACGGTGCAGCACGGCTTTTTCGGCGGCAGCTGCGACGCGCTGAGCTTCACCGTGCCGCCAGCCACCGAGCGGACCCTGGCAGGGGCCCATGCCGTGCTGCGGGTGCTGGACGGCGCGCTGCATGTGCTGGTCGAAGTGGACGAAGCCAACATCCCGCTGTCCGACCTGAGCGGCCTGCGCCTGCTGATCGCCTTGAAGCCGCGCGAAGCGTCGTTCGACCTCATCACGGCGCCCTGGTTTGGCGTTTCCGGTCTGCCGCGTGGCGAATCGGCGGTCTGGGACAACAGCGCCAACGCGAACGCCCTGGGCGCACCGCGCGCGGTGCGCATCAGCGGCGAGCAACTGCGCATCGAACCCCGCGCCGGCGAACGACCGCTGACCCTTCGCCTGTTCGACGGCGCGGGCACGCTCCGGGCGCAGACCGTTCTGAACATCGGCGACGAAGCCTGGACCTTGCCTGGCCTCTACCCCCACGGCGAATGGCGGGTCGAAGAGCAGGGCGCAGGACCGGCCGCCAGTTGGGCCTTGTGGGTCGAGCCCGAGCTTGTCAACGCCTGGGGCGTGCTGGCGCTCGGCTTCGATGCCGGCCATTTGCCCGCCGGACAGTCCTTCACATTGGACTTCGACGCCCGCAGCGACACCTTGCGCTACTACGTTGTCGCCAGCCGCTTCGGCAACGCGGAGTTCAACAGCCTGAGCGTGCAAGACACGGGCTTTGCTGCCGACGCGCGGCCCGCGATCGTGTTCAAGCGCGTGGCCCCGGCCAACTTCGACGCCAGCCACCTGGCCCCCGCCCTGCTCGACCCCAGCGGCGGTGCCCGCATCGCCCTGTTCGAGGCCCAAGCCACGGTGGCTCGCCGCGCACGCGGCCCGGTGGGCCTGGAACTGCATCGCAACGGTGACGTGCTGATCGGCAACCTGCCGCAGCCGGGTGCCGAGCGCCACGACGCGCAATTCGTCGTTCACCTCAGCCTCAGCTAATTCCCGAGGAGCACCTCTCAATGGCCACTTACCGCACGCCCGACGTCTATGTCGAAGAGATATCGACCTTTCCACCTTCTGTGGCCGAGGTCGAGACCGCCATCCCGGCGTTCATCGGCTACACCGAAACAGCCACCAAGATCGTGACGGGCGATCTGAATCTGAAGCCGACCAAGGTCTACAACCTGCCCGAGTACGAGCAGTACTTCGGCATGCCAGCGGCGCCGGCCATTGCCGCGACAGTGACGATCGACCCCGTCACCTTCGTCGTCACCGATACCACCGTCACACCGCCGCCGGTTTTGGACTACCTGCTTTACTACGCCGTCAAGATGTTCTTCGACAACGGGGGTGGCAAGTGCTACATCGTCTCCTGCGGGCTGCACACCGACAGCATCGCCATCGGCACGCCAATCGCGGGCCTGACGGGTGGCCTCGCCGCCGTGGCCCTCGAAGACGAGCCCACCTTGCTGGTCTGCCCCGACGCCCTCAGGCTGGCGACCGGCTACGACACGATGGCGCAGGCCATGCTTGCCCAGTGCGGCACCTTGAAAGACCGCTTCGCCATCCTCGACCTGTTCGACGGTAGCAAGAAGCAGGACAACGTCGCCCTGGTCGCCAACCGCGAGCGCGTGGGCAACAACAACCTCAAGTACGGTGCGCTCTACTACCCGGCTCTCAAGTCCAGCTTCAACCACTATGTGGATCCGACCGAGAGCAATGTGAACGTCACCGTGAACACCAACCCGACGATTGCGCTGGGCCTGCTCGGCGACCCCACCAATGCGGCCTGGAACACCGCTGCCTACAACGCCGTCAAGACCGCTTTGCTCGACCACTTCGTCGTTGTGCCACCGAGCGGCGCCGTGGCCGGCGTCTATGCCGCTGTCGATTCTTCACGCGGCGTCTGGAAAGCGCCCGCCAATGTCGGCCTGGCCGATGTCGTGGAGCCGATGGTCAAGCTGGACACCGCCCACCAGGACGAATTGAATGTCGATCCCACCACCGGCAAATCGATCAACGCATTGCGCGCCTTTGCCGGCAAGGGCACTCTGGTCTGGGGTGCGCGCACCCTGGCGGGCAACGACAACGAATGGCGCTATGTGTCGGTGCGGCGCTTCTTCAACATGGTCGAAGAGTCGGTCAAGAAGAGCAGCTATTGGGCCGTGTTCGAGTCCAACGATGCGAACACCTGGGTCAAGGTGCGCGGCATGATCGAAAACTTCCTGACCCAGAAGTGGCGCGAAGGCGCGCTGGCCGGGGCCACCACCAAAGACGCCTACTACGTCCGCTGCGGCCTGGGCACCACGATGAGCGCGCAAGACATCCTGGAAGGCCGGATGAATGTCGAGATCGGCATGGCGGTGGTCCGCCCCGCCGAATTCATCGTCCTGAAGTTCTCGCACAAGCTGCAAACCAGCTGATGCGTCGGCCCTGAATCACCGGAGATACCACCATGCCCCAGCAATATCCCCTTCCCGTCTTCCACTTCACTGTCCAGTGGGGCGGCAGTCGCATCGGCTTCTCTGAAGTCAGCGGCCTGACACAGGAAAACCAGGCCATCGAATACCGCGACGGCTCGTTCCCGGAATACTCATCGATCAAGATGCCCGGGCTGCGCAAGTTCAGCAACGTGACGCTCAAGCGCGGCATCGTCAAGGCCGACAACGACTTCTTTAAATGGCTGTCCACCATCAAGCTGAACCAGGTCGAGCGGCGAGACGTGGTCATCAGCCTGCTGAACGAAGAACACACGCCGGTGATGACCTGGAATGTTCACAACGCGTTCCCGGTCAAGGTCGAGGGACCGGCGCTGAAAGCCAGCGGCAACGAGGTGGCGATCGAATCGATCGAGATCGCGCACGAGGGCCTGGAACTGCAAAACGAATGACGACGCTGACCTAGCGCCACACGGTCATGTTCACGCCCCCCGTCGGCTTCCACTTCAAGGTGGAAGTGCTGGGACTCACGCCGGTCGCAGACGACCTGCGCTTTGTCGAGGTCGGGGGCCTCTCCATCGAGGTCACGACCGAGGAGATGGCCGAAGGCGGCGAGAACCGCTTCGTCCAGCGCTACCCCGGGCGCAGCAAGTACGGCGATCTGGTGCTCAAGCGCGGGTTGTTGAAGGGCAGCAAGGTTTGGGACTGGGCACAGCGTTGCATCGAGAACCTGGACATCGACCCGCGCGATGTCAACGTCACCTTGCTGAACGAGCAGCACGAACCCCTGATGACATGGCATCTGGTCGGGGCCTTCCCGGTCAAATGGTCGATCTCCGATCTGAACGCCACGGCCAATGCCTTTGTGGTCGAAACGCTGACCCTCAGCTACCGCTACTTCCGTCGCAACGAGAACTGACGAAGGTCGAATGCCATGCCCATCGTGATCGATGAAATCCTGATCCAGGTCGAAGTCAGCAACGCCGCCGGTGGCGGCACTTCGACCCCGGCCGACCCCGCGCAGGACAAGCAGGCGCTGGTGGCCGAGTGCGTCGAGCGGGTGATGGACATCCTGCGCCAGCAGAAAGAGGCTTGAGCCGTGGCCAGCGGGCTTCTCAACAAGTTGATGGTCCGGGCCTACTCGAAGCCGGACTTTGCCGAGACCAGCCTCGTCGATGTCTTCGAGTCCTATGTCAACCCGAACGAGATCACGCTGGCCTATGAGATGGAGTACGACGCGGCCCAGGGCTCTGGAACGACCGGCAGCCGCATGGACTTCAAGAAGGTCAAACCAGGCGACACGACGCTCGCGTTCTTCCTCGACGGCACGGGCGCCAACGGGGTCAAGATCGATGTGCAAAAGCAAGTCCACCGGTTCCAGAACGTCACTGGCTACAACGGCGATGTCCACCGCACCAACTATCTCAAGATCGCCTGGGGCACGGTGGCCATCAAGCGTTGCGTGCTCAAGAGCGCGTCGATCGCCTACAAGCTTTTCAAGCCCGACGGCACACCGTTGCGGGCCACCATCACCGCGGTCTTTGTCGATTCGGTGGCCGACCAGACCCGCGTGGCGCTGGCGCAAGACCAATCACCCGACCTGACCCACGTGCGGGTGCTGCGAGCCGGCGAAACCCTGGCCGGGTTGTGCGAGCAAATCTATGGCGACCCGGGGCTGTATCTGAAGGTGGCGCGTGCCAACCAGTTGACCGCGGTTCGCCACCTGCCGCCAGGCACCCGCGTGCGCTTTCCGCCGCTGCAGAAGTAAGCCGCCATGCCCGCCGAACGCACCTTGCCCATTGCCGCCGAGCACCGCGAGTTCACGGTCAAGGTGGAAGGCGACGCCGTTCCGCGCGAACATGCCTTGCAAGCGCTCAGCATCTCCGCCGCTGCCAACCGCATCGCCTCGGCGCGGCTGACCTACGTCGACGGCGCGGCGGGCCAGAGCGACTTTCCCTTGAGCAACAAGCCGTTGTTCGCGCCGGGCGCAGCAATCGAGATTTCGGCAGGACCCGGATCCAGCCCCGCATTGGTGTTCAAAGGCACCGTCACCGGCATCCTGCTGAAGGTGCGAGAAGCCTCGGCCAGCACCCTGATCGTGGAATGCCGCCATGCCACCAGCCGCCTGACCCTGGTGCGCCGCAGCGCCAACTTTTTCGACCAGACCGACAGCGATGCGATCGAATCATTGCTGGGCGCTGCCGGAGTCAACGGCGACGTCGACAGCACCACCGTCACGCACCCGCAGCTGGTGCAGCACGATTGCAGCGACTGGGATTTCATCAACGCCCGCGCGGCGGCCAACGGGCTTCTGGTGCTGACCCGGGCTGCCGGTCTGGCGATCAGGAAGCCCGAGATCGCCAGTGCCGCAGCCGAGTTGCGCTTCGGTGCGACCTTGCTGGAAATCGACGCCGAGATCGACGGCCGTGCGCAAGCCGCGGCGGTGAAGGTGCTGAGCTGGCATGCGGCCGATCAGGCGGTGACCACGACCGACGCCGAATCTCCCGCGTTCAGAACCCCCGGCAACTTCGACCCCGACACCTTGGCCGACAGCGCAGGCTCAGACGCGCTGTTGCTGCGCCATGCCGCGCTGGACGACGCCGAGGCCGCTGCTCTGGGCGCTGCCACCTGGCAGACCGCGCGGCTCGATCTGGCGAGCGGACGCTTGAAGTGCGCCGGCATCGCCACTCTCTTGCCCGGGGACACCGTCAAGCTCAGCGGTGTCGGCGCCCGCTTCTCGGGCGACGTGCTCATCAGCGGCGTGCGCCACGAATTCGACACCACCGGTGGCTGGAAAACGCACCTGCAATTCGGCAGCACCGCACCCGACCCGGCTCTGCGCGAGCGCTTGCAAAGCCATCGCACCGCCGCCCTGCTGGCGCCAGTGGCGGGGCTGCAAGCGGGGGTCGTGACCGACAACGAAGACCCCGATGGCGAGTTCCGCGTGCGCGTGATGCTGCCCCTGGTGGTGGACGGTGACGAAGGCGTGTGGGCCCGCGTGGCGGCGGTCGATGCGGGTGCAGACCGCGGCTTTTTCTTCCGCCCCGAAGTCGGCGACGAGGTGCTGGTCGGCTTTCTGGATGACGACCCGCGCCAGCCGGTGATCCTGGGCATGCTGCACAGCAGCGCCATGGCCGCGCCGCTGTCGCCCAGCAACGACAACCCGCACAAGGGCTACAAGAGCCGCAGCGGCATCCAGCTGCTGTTCGACGACGACAAGGCGGTCGTCAGCCTGCTCACACCCGGCGGCAACAGCTTGGTGCTCGACGACGACACCAAGGGCATCACGATCAAGGATCAGAACGGCAACAAGATCGTGCTGGGCAGCGACGGCATCGTGATCGAAAGCAGCAAGGCCCTGACGCTCAAGTCGGGTACCGAAGGCAGCCTCGAGGGCGGCACCTCGCTCGATGTGAAGGCCGGTACGGCGCTGACCTGCGAGGGCACCGCCAGCAACGACATCAAGAGCGGCGGCGTGGTCAAGGTGGCCGGATCGGCGATCCAGCTCGGGTAGTCCAAAGCCATGGCCACCTTCGACGACCACCCGAATTTCCTGGGCCGCGGCTTCGCCTTTCCGCCGAGCTTTGCGGGCGGGCAGGTGGCCATGGTCGAGGACGAGGTGGACATCCATCAGAGCCTGCGAATCCTCTTCGGCACCCTGCCGGGCGAGCGTGTCTTGCAGCCGCAGTTCGGGCTCGACTTGACGCCGTTGCTGTTCGAGCCGCTGACCACCACCCTGCGCACGTTGCTGATCGACCGCATCACCCTCACGTTGCTGATCCATGAGCCGCGCATCCGCGTGATCGAGCTGGCGGTGGACGACAGCGAGGCGCTGCAAGGCCTGCTGCAGATCCGGCTTGACTACAGCGTGCGCAGCACCAACAGCCGCTTCAACCTCGTCTACCCCTACTACCTGGGCGACGCCAATGAACTGCGCGACCGCGTTCTGCCGGAAGCCTGACGATGGTCACCGCACGCCGCACGATCGATCCCATCATCAGCGCCTTGATCGCCGAGCTGGGCTGCGCCCAGCCCGAGCGCGACGCCACCGCGCGTGACCCCGCCACCGCGCCGCTGGACGACCGTGATGCCGACGGCTTGCTGAACAGCCTGCGCGCACTGGCACCGTTGATTCGTTTCTATGCCGACGACCCCGACACGGCAGAGGGAAACTGGCTGCCCTATCTGCCGACCGAGAGCGTCGCTGCGCTGCATGCATCGGCCGAAGGGACGCCCGACAAGGCCGCCGGTGGCGTGGCCCCGCACCACGCGCTGATCCTGGCCTTTCTGCGCCAGCTGGCCCGGCCGCAGGCCTTGCTGAACCGGTTCACGGCCGAGCACCTGCAGTTCCAGATGCAGCAGGTGCTGGGCTTCAGGCCGTTGCCGCCGCAGCCGGATCGGGCCCATCTGGTGCTGGAATTGAAGAAGGGCGCGGCGGCCCTGGCGATCACGCCAGATCAACGCTTCTCGGCCGGTAAAGACGCGCTGAAGGTCGAGCAGCTGTTTGCACCGCTGCGCAGCACGGTGGTGGGCCCTGCGCAGGTCGCCAGGCTGGCGAGTCTGCGGCGCGAAGGCCAACGCCTGCTGTTCGCGCCGGTGGCCAATTCGGCCGACGGTCTGGGCGCGCCGCTGGACAAGGTCGCGCCGCGCTGGCCGCCCTTCGGCCGCAACACCCTGCCGCCTGCGCCGATCGGATTTGCCTTCGCCTCTTCGGTCTTGCGGCTGGCCGAGGGCGAGCGCAGCATCAGCCTGACGCTGCGCGTGGGCGGCTGGCCGCCCGGCCTGACACCGGCAGACTTCGCCGCCAGCTTCGACGCCCATCTCAGCGGCCCAGCCGGGTGGCTCGGCCCCCTGTCGATCACGGCCAGCCTGGCAGCCGATCTGCTGACGCTGACGATCCCCGTCGGCTCCGGCGTGGCAGCCATCGTCGACCACGATCCTGCCGTCCATCTGCATGCCTTCCCGGCCCGTTGGCCGGTCGTCCAGTGCCTGCTCAAGCCCGATGCCGCACTCGGCTATGGCGCGCTGGCCTCCATCACCTTGGCCAACGCGCAGATCGCCGTGGCCGTGACCGGGCTGCGCGGGCTGATGCTGGAAAGCGACGAAGCCACGCTCAGCCCGAAGAAGTCGTTCCTGCCCTTCGGCCCGCAGCCGGTGGTCGGCTCACGCTTCCATGTGGGCTGCGCCGAGGCGCTCTCCAAATCGCTGACCTCGATGACGCTCCACATCGGCTGGCAGGGTGCGCCTGCCAACCTGCACACCCACTACGAGCACTACGCGAAGCAAGCGCAGATGAGCGACGGCATCGGGGCCACCGCCACCTGGCGCGATGCGGCCGGTGTCGCGCACACGTCCAGCACCGTCACGCTGCTGCCGTGCCTGGCCGTGCCGTCGACGCAGATCACGATCAACGCTGGCGCTGCGATCAACAGCCGCCCAACGCCCGCCGTCCAGATCCTGTCCCTGCATGCCAGCGGCAGCGCCTCCGCGCAGCGGCGCGCGGCATTGCGCGAGCTCGCGCAGCCGGTCGACCGCCGCTTTGCAGCCGGCACGCTGGCCGAGTTCATCGACTTTGGCGCCGCACCCGCACTTTCGACCGTCACTGCACCGTCTGCGCGTGCCGGTTTCGTCACCCTGACGTTGCTCGAAAGCCTGCTGCACGGCGACTTCCGCCGCGAGGCCCTGCAAGCCGCCCTGCCCCCAGCCGACATCGAGGCCCGCAAGACCTTCGTGCCCATCCTGCGCAACGAGCCCTACACACCCAAGATTCAAGACATCTCGCTCGACTACGCCGCGCAAAGTGACGTGAGCCGCATCGCCGACCCGGCACTGTCCGCACTCACCGACACCGATGTGCAGTTCTTTCAGATCGACGCGTTCGGTCTGGCGCGAGAACAAGCCTGGCTGACGCAGAGCCGCCCCTGGGCACCGCAAGCCGCGATCAACTTGTTGCCTGCGCATCCGGCGGCGGCCGAATTGCTGATCGGCCTGCGCGGCGTGCAAGCGGGCGATTCGGTCAGCCTGCTGCTGCAACTGGCCGAAGGCAGCGCCGACCCGCTGGCCACCCCGCAAAAGCTGCAATGGTCGGTGCTGGCCGACAACGCCTGGCGCGCCCTGGTGCCCGGCGAATTGACCCTGGACACCACCGGCGACCTGCGCCGCAGCGGCCTTGTGGCCTGCGTGCTGCCGAAGGAGACCACCACCGCCAACAGCCGCGCGACTACCGGTCTGGCCTGGCTGCGTGCCACCACAACGGCCGAGCCTCGGGCGGCCTGCGATGTGGTCGGCGTGTTCGCCAACGCGCTGGAAGTGCAGTTCACCGATGCCGGCAACGACCCGCAGCGCCTCGAGTCGCCGCTACCGGCCGACCACATCACCAAGCTCAGAACGCCGCTGCCCGCCATCAAGTCCGTCGCCCAGCCGTTCGCGTCTTTCGGGGGCGCGCTGGTCGAAAGTGACGCGGCACTGGCCCGCCGCGCATCCGAGCGGCTGCGCCACCGAAACCGGGCCATCACGCCCTGGGACATCGAGCGCCTGGTGCTGCAGGCCTTTCCGGCGGTCTATCGCGCCAAGTGCATTCCGCATGCCAAAAGCACGGCCAGCGGAATCGCGTGGCTGGCGCCCGGCCATCTGATGCTGGTCGTGGTGCCCGATCTGCGCAACATGAATGCGGTCGATCCGCTGCAGCCCCGCGTGGATCTGGACACGCTGAGCCGCATCCGCGAACACCTGATGGCCCGCGTCGGCCCGCAAACGCAGGTCCATGTGCGCAACCCCGGCTACCGCGCGGTGCAGGTCGACTTCAAGGTGCAGCTGCGCAGCGGGAACGGCCTCGGCTTCAACTTCCTGCAGCCGCAGATGGACCGGGCCTTGCGGCAAGCGTTGTCGCCATGGGCCTACGAAACGGACGACACAAACGCGCACGGTGCGACCCCGCTCGGCTTCGGCGGCCGGGTGCTGCGCTCGGCCCTGCTTAATTTCGTCGAAGACCTGCCCGATGTCGATTTCGTCACCGACTTTCGCCTGAGCCTGGAAGGCACGCGCGACGACACGGCCGAGATCGTGCCGGATGCGCCCGATGTGATCCTCGTTTCGGCTGCGCGGCACCGCATCGAGGAGCTGTGAGATGACCACCCTCGAACGCCTGCCGTCCCTTTCGCCCATCTCGCCCCTGCCCGACACCAACCCGGCGTTCGACGCCCGCGCGCTGTTCGACGAAGGCCTGGCCGAGGTGCGGCGCTTGTCCAGCGCGCTCTGGACCGACCACAACACGCACGACCCCGGCATCACCACGCTCGAGTTGCTTTGCTACGCGCTGACCGAACTGTCCTACCGCCACAGCCTGCCGATCGAAGAGCGGCTGGCCGGTGACGCCGATGGCAGCGCGCAGTTCTTGGCCCCGCGCAGCGCACTGCCCAACCGCGCGCTGACCGAGCTGGACTGGCGCAAATGGCTGATCGATCTGCCGGGGGTCAAGAACGCCTGGATCGAGGTCGCGAACGACATGCTTTTGTATGCCGATCTGCGCCGCAAGGCGCTGCGCCAAACGCCGCCTGAGCACCCGCAATTCAAGGAAGTACCGCTGGCGGGTCTGTACCGCGTTCGCGTCGAATTCATGGATTCGGTCGACACGCAGGTCGAGCGCAACAGCGTGCTGGTCGCCGTGCGCCGCGCGCTCGAATCCGCGCGCAATCTGTGCGAGGACTTCATCGAGGTGCGGGCTGTGAGGGCCGAGTATTTCTCGGTTTGCGCCGAACTGGAATTGGCACCCGATGCCGACGTTACCGAGGTCGCCGCGCAACTGCTGTTCGACATCGGCCAGGTGCTGGCCCCACCGGTGCCGAGCCACGATCTGGCCACCCTGATCGCAACCTCTGGAAACGCGGGGATGACCCTGGCCGACGCCTTCGACGGTCCGCTGCTGGAGCACGGTTTCATAGCCGATGCCGATCTGCTGGCCAGTGCACTACCCGCAGAGATTCACCTGTCCGATGTGATCGGCGTGGCGATGGATGTGCCCGGCCTGCGCTCGGTCCGAAGCCTGACCATCAACCCGCTGGCGCGCGCCGACGAGGACGACGAGAACGCCGCCGACGCCGACCCCACCGCGGTGGTGGCCGATCCCGTGCCGGTGCCCAATGCCTGGCGGATCGGTGTGCGGCCCGGCCGCTTGCCGCGTTTGTCGCTGAACCAGGGCCGCCTGGTGTTCAGCAAGCGCGGCTTGGCGGTGCAAGGCTGGAACATCGCCGACATGCCGGGACCCGTGGCGGCCCGGCTGGCGGGCTTGCGCGAAGCGGCAAGGCTGGCGGTCGAAACCCCCGTGTCTGCCAGTACAGGCACGGGCACGGGCACGGGCACCAGCACACCCGCACAACGCCTCGGCCGCGGCCGCCCGCTCGCGACCTGGGAGTCAGTGCAGCGCGACTTTCCGGCGCTGTACGGCATCGGCGAGGCGGGCCTGAGCCAGCGCGCAACGCCGCAGCGGCAGGCCCAGGTGCTGCAGTTCAAGGGCTTCCTGCTGCTGTTCGACCAGCTGATGGCCGATCAACTGGCGCTGTTGTCGCAAGCGCGGCTGCGGCTGTCTGTCGACCCGTCCGAGCTGCAGAGCGTGGCCCAGCGTTTCGGCCCCGGGGCCACGGTCGCGCCGCATGTGCTGGCCTCGCAGATCGTCGACAGCGTGGTCGATGGGGTCAAGCTCTACCCCGCCGGGCCGACACCGGGGAAGCTGCCCCCCGATCTGCTGCAAACGCTGCAGGACGCGCTCGAGACGCCCGCTGCCGCCGCGGCACGGCAGCAGCGCTTGCTCGACCACCTGCTGGCGCGCATCGCCGAAGATTTTTCGGACTATTCGGGCGCGATGGCGTCGGCCTTTCACACGCCGACCAGCCGTTTGATCGGCGACAAGGCACGCTTCCTGGTCGAGGCGGCCGAGGTCACGATGAACCGCGCCGGCGCGATGCACCAACGCCCCGCCACTGCAGCCGAGGTCTGGAACACCGACAACGTCAGTGGCCTCGAGCGCCGCCTGGCCGCCCTGCTGGGCATCGCCGATTTCAGCCGCCGCGACCTGGGTTTGGTGAGCTACGAGACCTACAACGAAATCGACCATGTGCCCGACTCGATCGATGAATACCGCTTCCGCGTGCGGCACAACGTCACCCACCACATCGTGCTGTCGTCCAGCACCCGTTATCCGACACCCGAGGCAGCGCGCGCCGAGATGATTCAGGCGATCGAACGCGGCCAACAGCCCGAGGGCTACCAGCGCCTGATCGATGGCCGGGGCCGGCCCTACTTCAACATCATCGACGCCACTGGCGAAGTGCTGGCCCGCCGCATCCGCTACTTCGAAAGCGCCGAGGCGATGGAGGTCGCCATTGAAGAGCTGATGACGTACCTGCGGGGCCACTACGGCGGCGAAGGGCTGTATGTCGTCGAACATCTGCTGCTGCGCCCGCTGGCAGCAAGCGACACGCTGTTCACGATCTGCTTCGACCTCGGATGTGGCAACGGCGGCCATGACGGGGACAGCGGCCTGGATCTCGATCCCTACAGTTATCGGCTGCAGATCATTCTGCCGGCCTATGCCGGGCGCTTCCAGGACCACAGCTTTCGCCAGTTCGTCGAACACACGATCCGCCGCGAGGTGCCGGCCCACATCCTGCCCACGGTTTGCTGGGTCAGCGCCGAGCACATGTCGCTGTTCCAGGCGGCCTGGCGCGACTGGCTGATGCTGGCGGGCGGCTTCAGCACCACCGACCGGGCGGGCAAATTGAAGGCGCTGCTGCAAGCGCTGATGGAAGTGAAAAACGTCTACCCGGTGCGGGCGCTGTTCGACTGCGTCGGCGATGAAACCAAGCCGCCGTTCATCCTGGGTCGCGCGTCGCTCGGCCGTGAACCGCCACCCGCCGCTTAACCATCAGGAGCACGCACCATGGCTGACCCGCTTCAAGTCATTCGCAGCCTCGACACGCTGTCCGACCATTACGCGGTCTTCGAGCCCGATCAGGTGCTGACGCACGGCCAGCTCAACAGCGTCTCGGACTATCTCGACGACCAGTTGCGCCTGGGCCGCGTGCTGCTCGACGGCGTTGGCCTGATCGCGGGGCTGCATGTGTCGCTGCAAGGTGACGGCAGCGTGCGCATCAGCGCGGGCTTCGGCGTCAGCACCGACGGCGATCTGATGCGGCTGGGCGCCGATACGGTGTACGACCGCTTGCGGCCCTACGACGCCACCGCAGCCGTTTACGCGCCGCTGCATGCAGGCAGCGCAATGCTCGATCTGCAAGAGCTGGTGCCGGTCGGTGAAAGCGATGTGCTGGCCCAGCCCCTGGCGACCCTGGCCGGGGGTGCGTCCGACAAGGCGGTGCTGATGCTGATGGAAACGGTGGTCAACGACCCCGATCTGTGCAGCGGCACCGGCTGCGACAACCTGGGCCGCGACGCCCTGCATCGGCTGCGCTTCTTGCTGATCTCGCGCGCCGACGCCCAGGCCCTGCTCGACGCGCGGACGCTGCTGCCCGCCAGCACCCGTGCCCAAAACCTGCCCGCGCTGGCCATGCGTCGCCCGGCCCTGACACTCGACATCGCGAGCGTCGGTGCGCTGGCTGCTCGCTACCGCGACACCGCCAACCTGAGCCTGCTCGACTTGCTGCAGGCGTTGCCCGAACTGGCGCAGCAATGCCCCGAGGTGCTCAGCGACATGTTCGGCGGCGACCCGACCGGGCGCTGGAAAGCGGCGCTGGAAGCGCAGCGCGGCCGCCTCGCCGGCTCGACCGCCAGCGGCGAATGCCAGGTCTGGTACAGCTTCATCAAGGACCTTGTCACGCAGTGGAGCGAGCTGCGCGAGGCGTTGTTGAACGACGACGGCGTGATGCTGCCCGACGTGGCTGCCTTCCCGAAGCATCTCTTGCTCGGCGCGCTGGCCAACCCGCGTTCGCAGCGCACGGGGCTCTATCCCTCTCCGCTCGACGCGTCAGCCCGCCAGAGCGCCGCCCACAGCCGCTTCCTGGCCTGGAAGTTCGACGCGCTGATCCGCAGCTTTGCGCTGCCCACCGATGTGGCGACGGTCGTCACCCCCAGCCACAGCGATGCTCGCAGGCTGGAAGAGCGCGCCATCCCCTGGTACTTCGCCGTGGGCGGCGGTGCGAACAATGGCACGAACAGCGGGGCGAACAGCGGCAACGGCGAAGACCAGCCGATCCATGTCGCCTGGAACTTCCGCCTCTCGGCGAGCCGCCGCGAAGGCCAGAACCTCGGTTACCGCAGTGCCAAATGGGGCAGCAGCGCCCAGGCCAAAGACCCCCTGGCGTTTGCCATCGGCAGTTTCGATTTCTTCCGCGTGGAAGGGCATCTGGGCCGCCAGGTAGAGTCTGTGGGCGACGAGTTGCGAAAGCTCATCGCCAATCGCAACCTGCCGATCCATGTGCAGGAAGTGCTGCTGCACAACGACCGCAAATTCATCAAGCAGCGGCCGCCGATCCGCTACACGCCATTGCACAGCCTGCACTATCTGGTGCGCCAGGACGTGAGCCTGCGGCTGAACGAAAGCCTCAACTTCGGCAGCCGCCATCTGGCCGACATGACGACCGCGGTGGCCAGCGCCCAGGTGCCCGCCATCACCGACAGCGGGGCCTCTGTGATCACCGTGGCCGGCAGCGCTAAGACAGCCATCGGCAATGTGCAGGCCGCTGCGCAGCCCGTGCTCTCGCAAACCAGCCACAGTGGCTACAAGGCACAGATGGCCGGCACTGGCGCAGGCTGGCGTTCCAGCTACGCCACCGGCCTGGAAACGGTGGGCAACACCCGGGCCAGCCTGGGTCATGTGTCGCGCACCGATTTCGTCTCGCCCTACGACTCGCTGTTCAACACCAACCAGCCGCACTGGATCGACTGGCTCGACAACCTGATCCAGGCCCATGACGACCGCGCCGACGACAAGCTGCTGTTCGCCCGCTTCGTGCAAGACCACCCCGGAATCGACCATCTGGGCGGGGTCTGGCGCGGCGGCACCCTGGTGCTGGTGTATGACGACGGCGGCCGCGTGGTGGGCGACTTCACCCTGCCGTACCCGGCGGCAGAAGTGATCGCACCCGAGCCGGTAGAGCCGCCGTTGACGTTGCCGATCTACCGCCCGCCGTTTGTCGTCAACAGCGGTCTGCGCGTGCTGCGGCCGATCGACCTGAAGGTCAGCGACCGGGTCCTGGTCGAGCGGCATGGCTTTCAGCTCGATCTCGAGAAGCAGGCGGCCAACATCCAGGGGCTGGTTCAAGGCGTGTTCGTGCCCAACAACGCAGTCGTTCCCAAACGCATCGCGGTGCCGGGCCTGGCCGGGCTGGACGGGCTCAAGGGCGACAGCTATCTGGAATACAGCGCCCGTGACATGGCTGGCAAGCTCGATCGGGTGCAGGAATTAAAAGACAGGCTGACCCAGCCCGCCCTGCCCGACGACACCCGCGTGCTGTTCGTGCGGGACCTGGCCGCCGCGCAAACGGATTTGGCCAGCGCCGTTGCCACCGTGACCGAGCGCGTGGTGGCCGGCAAGATCGATGTGGCAAGCGACGCCGGGGTCGAACTGACAGCGCAGCTGGGTCGCAGCGTATCGATGATTCAGGACGCCGGTGCCAGGACCCTGCTCGACACCCGGCTGACCGGCATCTCGCCCGGCACGGGCGTGGGGGTGGGGCAGTCGGCACTGATCGGCAAGCTGCGGGTGATCGGCGGCATCGGCCGTGGCTGATCACGGTGAGTAACCCCTCGCGAACCACAACCGGGGATGACCGCAGTGAATGACGTGCATGGGTGATTCGGGCCTGCACCGTGTGCGCCGCCTGCGCTGGCAGGCACGCGCGCCGAGCACGGCGGACGCGTTCGCCTTGCAAAGCCTGTTGCACCGCCGCAGCGAGGATGTCGCAGCCGCCCTGGAGCAGGCTCTCGCCAGCATCGGTCTGGCAGAAGAGGTCTGGCATCTGCCGTCGCTGACCCTGCGCCTGGATGCCAGCAGCTTGGCGCAAATGGACGCTGAACTGCCAGCCCAGGTGGCCGCCGCGCTGCAACAAGCGCTGCAGACCAGCTCGCCCGCCGGCCCCGCCCGTGGCGCCGGTTTGACGGCCGCGAACCCGGCAGCCGCCGACAGCGTCCAGGACAGCACCGTCATCAGAACCAGCACGGCCGAGTCCGCTCATGCCGCCCTGCGCCACTACCTGGCGACTGGCAGCCTGCCGTGGACGCTGGCGGGCCAGAGCGCCGAGGCCCAGCAACAGGCGCTGCAAGGCGCGGCGCAGGCGGCACTGGAAGCCTTGCTGGTGCAGCACAACACCGACAACGTTGCACGGGTCGCGTTGAACGACCTGCTTGGCTTCACGGCACCGGTGGCCGCCCGCATCGGCGCTTTGCTGCGCTGGCTGCCTCTGCTGAGCCCAGGGCAGCGGCAACGCTGGCTGGCACACAGCCCGCGTCCGACTGATCTCGCTCCGGCGCTGGCCGATGCCTGGTTCGCCTGGCTTTCGAGGCCCTGCGCAGCCCTCGAATGGGTGGCGCTGTGGCTGCTGTGGCCGTCCCTGCAAGGCTTGCGCATCCCGGCTTCGAGCGGCGGCGCGGCGACCGGTTCTGCCGATGCAGTGGCCGTGGCACGGTGGATCGCCGACCTGCCGGCTGCCAGCACGGCCATCGCCGTCATCGGCTCGCCATCACCCATCGGCCGCGGCGATCCGTTGGCTGCCGCCCTGCGGCATGCCTTGGGCGACCCATCGGCGAACGGCTTGCCCGCCGCAGCTTCGCGCGATCGCCAGGATCCGGTGTTGGCCAAGCCGGTCGAAGCCGCCGCCGCCACCGTCACCCAACTCGTTCCCCTGGCCGGGTTGGTGCTGCTCCACCCCTACCTGCCCCGCTTGCTCAAAGGCTGCGGGCTGGTCGGTGACAAGGACCGCAGCATCGCCGACGCCGCCTTGCCCCGCGCCTGCGCGCTGCTGCATGCTTTGGCGTTTGGCGACGCAGAGGCGGCCGAGCATCAAATGCCTCTCGTCAAACTGCTGTTGGGCCGCCCACCCGAGCACCCGCTGACCGGCTCGTTGCCGCGCCCCACAGTGGCCGACCGCGAAGAGATCGACAGCCTGCTCGCCGCCGTGCGCAGCCACTGGAAGGCGCTGGGCAACACCAGCGTTGATGGCCTGCGTCTCTCGTTCTTGCAGCGGCGCGGTTTGTTGCGACCGGCCGATGGCGCATGGCACCTGCAGATGCAGGCCGAGGGGTTCGACAGGCTGCTCGACCTGCTGCCTTGGTCGATCAGCCTGGTCAAGCTGCCCTGGATGCCGCTGCCGCTGAGGGTCGAGTGGCACGCACCATGATGCAAGCCGAGCCAGGGCCAATCGACGCCGCCACGCTGGAGGCGGAACTGGAGTGGCTGGCCCAAGTGATCGAGCACCGGCTGGCGCATTACTTTCATGCCACCGCCCCCGGCTCGCCGGAGCTGCCCGGCGCGCTGGCGCCGCCACCGACCCTGACGGCCGGCGCAGGCGGCAGCTATGCCGCCGCGGTGCTCCATCACCGGCTCGACCCCGCAGAGCGCCTGCTGATGGTGCTGGCGCTGGCCCCGCAACTGCGCCCGCAACTGCTCGACGTGCTGGCCACGCCCAACCCCGGCACGCAGCGGCCGTTCACCGAACTCGGCGCTTTGATCGGTCCCGGCGGAGCGCTCTTGCCGACGGTCGAAACCGCCTGCTTCGTGCTCGCGGGCGATGCCATCGCCGCCCGCCTGCGCGCGCTGCAACGGTTGGCGCCGATGCAACGGCTGGCGCAGCACGACCTGATCCATGTCAGCCCGCCGCCGGGCGAAGCGGTGGCCAGTGGCTCTTTGCTTCATGGCCTGCTGCAACCGTCGCTGAGCTTTCTCGCGCGGGCCTTGCCCGGTCCGGCGCTGCCGCAGTTTGCCGACCGCAACGCGCTGGCCACCCGCGTGACGACGGGCCTGCGTTGGGATGACCTGGTGCTGCCCGCCACCACCTTGGCCCAGCTGGACGACATCGGCCTGTGGCTCACCCACGGCCACCGCCTGCTCAACGATTGGGGCCTGGGCCGCCGCATCGGCGCGGGCCACGTGAGCCTGTTCCACGGCCCACCGGGCACCGGCAAAACGCTAAGCGCCTGCCTGCTGGGCGAGCGCTGCGGGCGCGAGGTGCACCGGGTCGATCTGTCGCTGGTCGCATCCAAATACATCGGCGAGACCGAAAAGAATTTGTCGCGCTTGTTCGACACCGCCGAGCGCGACGGCCACTTGCTTTTCTTCGACGAGGCCGACGCCCTGTTCGGCAAGCGCACCGGCGTAGGCGATTCACACGACCGCTATGCCAACCAAGAGGTCAGCTACCTGCTGCAACGCATCGAAGCCTTCAGTGGCGTGGTGGTGCTGGCGTCGAACATGAAGCAGAACATCGACGACGCGTTCCTGCGCCGGTTTCAGTCGGTGATTCACTTCCCGCTGCCCAAGGCGGCCGAGCGATTGCGGCTCTGGCGCGAAGCGATTCCCGCCGAAGTCAGCCTGGAACCCGCGCTCGACCTGGAGCGGCTGGCGCAACAGTTCGAGCTGAGCGGCGGCACCATCCTCAATGTCCTGCGCTATGCCTGCCTGCGGTCGATGGCGCGGGGTGATGCGGTGCTGCGAGCCGAGGACACGAGCGAAGGCGTGCGCCGTGAGCTGCTGAAAGAGGGGCGAACGGGGTGACAGGGCCCCCACGCTCACTTTGTTCGCTGCCCCCCGAGGGGGCGCAGCTCGTCCTTGGGGCGGCCCGGCGGGCGAGCATGAGCCCCCACGCTCACTCCGTTCGCTGCCCCCCGAGGGGGCGCTGCTCGCTCTTGGGGCGGCCCGGCGGGCGAGCGTGAACCCCCACGCTCACTTTGTTCGCTGCCCCCCAATGGGGCGCTGCTCGCCCTTGGGGCTGCCCGGCGGGCGAGCATGAGCGCCGCCGCGCAAACCGCACGCATGGTTTTGCGTGCACCGGAGGCCAAGAGTCCCGTCGCGATTCGCCTGCCCGCGCCCGCGT
>JBDSMV010000330.1:0-4498 GCA_039915715.1 Rubrivivax sp.
TTCGGCAAGGCTGTGTCGGCTGGCGATGAGTCGGTCCATGTGCGGCCCCGGGGTGCCCGACGGACGGGCCGCTGGCATTGTCACCGCGGCGTTGCGCATCACCAAGTCTTGCAGCGACCCTGGCAGACCGACCCACACCTTGATCCAGCCTGGTCCCCATCGACGGCAGCAGCATGGAAGAATTTTGAGGACGCTGTCGAATCCGGGTCGGGCCAGCCGACCACTGTTTGACGGCCGGCCGATCGAGCATGCATGCCGGTGCCAACTGGTCCGTCGAGATTCGACCCACCCCCCTACGCCTGAACCAGGAGCCCCACCATGTCATCCCGCACCGTCAAATTGCACCGCGTGTTGCGTGCCCCACCCGCCAAGGTCTATCGCGCTTTTCTGGAACCCGAGGCGATCGGCAAATGGATCCCGCCCTACGGTTTCACCTGCACCGTCCACCACATGGAGGCCAAGGTCGGCGGCCACTTCAAGATGTCGTTCTGCAACTTCGGCACCGGCAACGGGCACTCGTTCGGCGGCGAGTACCTGGAGTTGAAGCCGAACGAGACCATCCGCTACACCGACACCTTCGACGACCCGAACCTGCCCGGCGTGCTGCAGGTGACCGTGACGTTGAAGGCGGTCGCGGTGGGCACCGACCTCAGCATCGAGCAGAGCGGCATTCCGGAGGCCATTCCGCTGGAATTGTGCTACCTGGGTTGGCAGGAATCCCTGGCCCAACTGGCCACGCTGGTCGAGCCCGAGATCCCCGGGTGAACGCTTGTGCTCTGGCGTGCCCGGTTCGTTCGGGGCCTTGACAAGGTGACGCGATGAACTGGCACCGCCTGTGGCAGCCGCAACGCAGCCTGTTCTGGCTGATGCTGGCTTTCAATGCGCTGTCGTCGCTGTGCGCCTGGGCGCTGCGGACCTGGCCGCTGAACACGCTCGGCCAGCTCCTGCTTGCGTTGGTGGCGTTGCTGAACGTGGTCTTCGGTTTGTTGGCGGCCTGGCAACTGCTGCGCGAGGAGCCGCCCCCACGGTCCTGAGCGGAACGCTCGCGAGTCTCAGGCCGACCGGGGGCCTGCGGGATGCGGCAGACCCGTGCCGCGGCTGGCACCCGAGAGAAACTGGCGCAGACGCGCGCTGCGCGGATGCACCAGCAACTCGCCCGGGGGACCCTGTTCCTCGACCACACCCTGGTGCAAGAACAGCACCTGGCTCGAGACCTCGGCAGCGAAGCCCATCTCGTGCGTCACGACCACCATCGTGCGGCCCTCCGCCGCCAGGCCGCGCATCACGCTCAACACCTCGCCGACCAATTCGGGGTCGAGCGCCGATGTCGGCTCGTCGAACAGCATCACATCGGGCTGCACCGCCAGTGCGCGCGCGATCGCCACCCGCTGCTGCTCGCCGCCCGACAACTGCGACGGGTAGAGGCCGGCGCGGTGGCCCACCCCCACCCGCTCCAGCAGCATGCGGGCGCGGTCGAGGGCTTCGGCTTTCGGCAGCTTCAGCACCTGGATCGGTGCTTCGACCACGTTCTGAATCGCGGTCATGTGGGCCCACAGGTTGAAGTTCTGGAACACCATCGCCAGCTTCGAGCGCAGCCGCTGCAACTGGCGCGCATCGGCGGCCCGCAGGCTGCCGTCGCGCGCTGGCTTCAAACCAAGTTCTTCGCCACCGAGCACGATGCGTCCGGCGTTCGGTTGTTCCAGCAGGTTGATGCAGCGCAGCAGCGTGCTCTTGCCCGAGCCCGACGAGCCGACGATGCTGACCACTTCGCCCGCCTTGGCAACCAGCGACACACCCTTCAGCACCTCGACCGCGCCATAGCGCTTGTGCAGGTCGTCGACGCGCAGCGCTTCGCGTGGCTGTGCAAGGTCGACGATGTCGGTGGCGATGCGCATCTCAGTGCCGGTGGGTGCCGAGGTGCCGCAGCCAACGCGACTCGGCAGCGCGGAAAGCCGCCACCAGCACGAAGGTCAGTGCCAGGTACAAGAGCGCCGCGGTGACGAAGGCCTGGAACGGCAGGAACCAGCGCGAATTGACTTCGCGCGCGGCGCCGGTCAGGTCCAGCAGCGTGACCACGCTGGCGAGCGAGGTGCCATGCAGCATCAAGATCACCTCGTTGCCATAAGCCGGCAGCGCACGGCGCAACGCCGAGGGCAACACGATGCGGCGCGCGAGGGTCGCCGGGGTCATTCCCAGGCTGCGTGCCGCTTCGACCTCGCCTGTCGGCGTGGCGCGGATCGCCCCGGCAATGATCTCGACCGTGTAGGCACAGGTGTTGATGCCGAACGCCAGCACCGCGCAGAACCAGGCGCTGGACAACAGCGGCCACAACACGCTCGCCCGCACCGCATCGAACTGGGCCGCGCCGTAATAGACCAGGAACAGCTGCACCAGCAGTGGCGTTCCGCGAATCACATAGGTGAAGAGCCACACCGGCGCCGACAGCCAGCGCCGCGCCGAGGCCCGCGCCAGCGACAGCGGCAATGCGGCCATCAGCCCCAGCGCCAACGACACCGCCAGCAAAGCGGCCGTGGTGACGAGACCGTGCCCGTACAGCGGCAGACTCTGGACGAAGGCTTCGCGGTCCATCGATCAGGCCGGCTTGGTCACAGCGCCGTCGCTGTGGCGCCGGCCGAATAGCGCCGGTCGATCCAGCGCAACAGCAGCACCGACACCGTGGTGATGGCGAGGTAGAGCGCGCCGGCCGCCAGATAGAACGTGAAGGGCTCGCGCGTGGCCCCGGCGGCTTGCACGGCCTTGTTCATCATGTCGTTGAGGCCGATCACCGACACCAGTGCGGTCGACTTCACGAGCACCAGCCAGTTGTTGGCGAATCCGGGCAGCGCCAGCCGCACCATCTGCGGCGCCACGATGCGGCCGAGCACCTGCAACGGGCGCAAGCCGAAGGCACGGGCGGCTTCGGCCTGCCCCGGTGGCAGCGCCAGCAACGCACCGCGGAAGGTTTCGGTCAGGTAGGCACCGAAGATGAAGCCGATCGTCAACGTGCCGGCGGTGAACGGGTCGATGTCGACATAGGCGTCATGGCCCAGGCGCGGCGCCAGCGCGTTGACCGCTGTTTGCCCGCCGTAGAAGACCAGCAGCATCAGCACCAAGTCGGGCACACCGCGGATCAGTGTGGTGTAGGCGGTGGCGATGCCGCGCAACAAGCGCGAATGCGAGCCTTTGGCGGCCGCGCCCAGCAGGCCCAGCAGCACTGCCAGCAGCAGCGATGAGAGCGCAACCCCGAGCGTCAGGCGCAAGCCTTCGAGCAGGCTGGGCAGGTAGCCGTGCAGCATGGCCTGCGGAACGGCGGGCGGGATGGCCGGCACAGACGAAGGGCAGCGCGACGACCCGGCGCCCGGCTACTGGCCGTAGACGTCGAAGTCGAAGTACGTGTCGGCGATCCTCTTGTAGACCCCATTGGCGCGGACCGCCTGGATGGCTGCGTTGAGCCGTTCGCGCAGCGCGGTGTCGCCCTTGCGCACGGCGATGCCGGCACCGACGCCGAAGTAAGCCGGGTCGGTGAACAAGGGCCCGACGAAGCCGTAGCCCTTGCCGGCGGGCGTTTTCAGGAAACCGGCATCGGCCGCCACCGAATCGACCAGGGTGCCATCGATGCGACTGGCCACCAGGTCGAGGAAAACATCGTCCTGCTTCGTGTAGCGCACGATCTCGGACTGCTTGAAGGTGTCGGTGGCATAGCGGTCGTGAATGGTGGAACGCTGGACGCCGATCTTCTTGCCCGCGAGCCCGGCCGGCGTGGCCTGCAGTGCGCTGCCGGCCCTGACGACGAAACGCGCCGGGGTCTGGTAGTACTTGTTGCTGAAGTCGACCACCTTCTGGCGTTCGGGCGTGATCGACATCGACGCCACCACCAGGTCGAACTTGCGCGCATTCAGCGACGGGATCAGGCCATCGAAGTCCTGCTGCACCAGCGTGCAGGCGGCCTTCATCTGGGCACAGAGCGCGTTGGCGATGTCGATGTCGAAGCCCTTCAGCTTGCCATCGGGGCCGACCGAGCTGAATGGCGGGTAGGCGCCTTCGACGCCGACCCGCAGCGACGCGGCATCTGCTGCCCGGGCCGAAGGGGCCAGGACCGCGACGATGGCGGCCAGGCTGGCAACGAACAGCAGAGAGCGTGTGTTCACGTGGCGGCCTTCGATGTTCAAGGTGGATCGGTCGGGGGATTGTCGGGCAGGGGTTCGGGCGCGGCGGGCATGCATCCACTTGCGGCGCGCCCGTCCAACCACTTCGGGTCCGAAACATCGCCTTTCAAACGCACGGTGCGGCGGTGAAACGGGTTCGGGCTGCCGACAGCGTCTGGCACGTCGAGATCGAGTTCTTGAACGTGATCATCCGCGACCGCCCGCTGACGGTAGGCGCTGCCGCCCGCAACGCGGGCCTGACCCTGTCAGCCACGCACCGCCGCCAGCAGTGCGACCTGCTGCTGTAGCGAACAAGGCGTGCCCTTCCAGGCCTTGGATTCCGACACGATCCT
>JBDSMV010000355.1:0-6283 GCA_039915715.1 Rubrivivax sp.
GCTGTTCTTCGAGGCGGTCGCGCACCGGCTGTGCCTGCAGCCGGTGTACGAGATGCGCCGCCACGAGATCACGCCGGCGCTGGTGGCCGGCATCCTGCGGCAGGTGGCGGCGCCATGACGCCCGCTGTGCAACCCGAACTGCCGCGGCGGGTCGAAGGCAGCGAGAGCCCGACGACGCCCGAATTCGGCGACATCCCCGAGGTGTATTACCGCGCCGCAGCCCCGGTGCTCGGCCACTTCCCCGGCCACCACCGCAGCCGCCGCGGCGACAGCGGCTTCGAGTTCCGCGGCCACGCCAGCTTGCTCGACGCGCCCGACCCGCGCCGGCTCGACCTGCATGCCAGCCTGCGCGACCCTTTCGGCGGCTGGCGCGTGCGGCTCTACAGCCAGCGCATGGCGATGCCGGTGGTGGTGGTGGCCGACCTGTCGGCGTCGATGGGTTTCGAAGGCCGCCAGCATCGCACCACGGTGCTGGCCGACCTGGTTCAGAGTCTGGCGCTGTCGGCCTGGCGCACCGGCGATCGCTTCGGCTTCGTCGGCTGCGACACCGGGGTGCGAAGCGACTGGCTGCTGCTGCCGACCCGCGTGCGCGGCGCTGCCGAGGCCCTGGCCCAGGCGCTGCGTGCGGGGGTGCCGATGGGCGCGTCGTCAACCTCGGCGACCGGTCTGGGACTGGCAGCGTCGATGCTCGGGCGCCAACGCGCGCTGGTGTTGCTGGTGTCGGACTTTCACCTGCCGCCGGCCGACATCGATGCCGTGCTGGCCAGCCTGGCGGCGCACGACGTGGTGCCGGTGGTGTTGTGGGACACGCTGGAATACGCACCGGCTGCTCAGCGCGGGCTGTTGCACACCGTCGACCCCGAAAGCGGGCGCCGCCGGCTCGTCTGGTGGCGGCCGGCCCTGCGCGTGCGCTGGCAAGGCGCCGTGGCGCAGCGCCGCGCGCGGCTGCAGGCCGACTTCGCGGCGCGGCGCCTGCGGCCGCTGTTCATCGAAGGCGCATTCGACGCCGACGCGGTGACGCGGCACTTTCATCCGTGACCCACGCTTGATCCATCCGTGACCCATCCATGCTCCATCCGTGATCGATCCTTGATTCACTGATGATCGACGCCGGACAAACAGTGGCTGCCCGACTGTCCCGCCGGCTGGTCGTCGCACGGTGGCTGGCGGCACTGATTGCAGGCAGCGCGGCGGCGGTCGCAGCCTCAGCAGCACAGCCTGTGCCAGAACCGTCCGCGGACGCGGACGCGGGGGCGAACCTGAGCGCGACCACCATCGAGCCGCGCGCCTACGGCTACAGGGTCGGTGACCTGCTGCAGCGCCGCGTGCTGCTGCAGATGCCGCCGGGCACCACGCTCGACCTGGGCTCGTTGCCGATCGTGCGGCGGCCTGGGCAAGCGCTGGAGTTGCGCGCCGCGCGCCAGGTCGGCAGCGAATTGCAGCTCGACTACCAAGTCTTCTACGCGCCGCCCGCGGTGCAGACGCTGGAGTTGCCCGCGCTGCAGTTGCGCTTTGACAGCGCCGCCGGCGGCCCGGCGCAGTCGCTGCGGATCGACGCCTGGCCGGTGACGGTGGCGCCGCTGGTGCCGCTGGAAGTCTCGCCACGCAGGGGCCTGGGCGAGATGCAGCCCGACACCTCGCCGCCACTGATCGACACCCACCGCCGACGCCAGCGCTTGCTGGCCTGGGCCGCGGCGCTGACGCTGGCCTTGTTGGGACTGGCGCAGATCTACATCGGACTGCCGTGGTGGGGGCGCCGGCAGCGGCCGTTCGCGCAAGCCTGGCGAGCGCTGCGCCGGCTGCCTGCCGACGAGCGCCGCGCTGCGCTGCTGCAACTGCACCGGGCTCTGGACCGCAGCCACGGTGCGGTGCTGTTCGAAGCGCAACTGCCGGGGTTTATCGCTGCACACCCGCGTTTCGCGCCGCTGCAGGCCGACTTGCGCGGTTTCTATCGCCAGTCTCGAGCCACCTTCTTCGGCGATCGTCAGCCGCTGCCGGTCGCGCCCGACCACCGCGATCTGCTGGCGCTGTGCCGCGCCTGTCGCGACGCCGAGCGGGGCACATGAGCTTCGACGCACCCTTGTGGCTGTGGTTGCTGCCGCTGGCGCTGTTGCCGCTGCGCTCCGCCCCCGGACCCGCACTGGCCAGCACCGCCTTCAGCACGTTGCCGCGCGACCGCCTCTCGGGCCTGCTGCTCGCGGGCCTGCGCGCTGCGGCTGTGCTGGCGCTGGCGGCGCTGGTGGTCGGTATCGCCGGCCCATACCGGCCCGAGGTGCCGGTCGAGCGCGTCGGCAGCGGAGCCGAGATCGTGCTGGTGCTGGACCGCAGCCGCAGCATGGACCAGAGCTTTGCCGGCGCCCGGCCCGCGGCTGCGGTCACCGGCACCGGCCCCGAGGCGCTGGCCTACTACTCGACCTTGCGTGCCGCAGAAGCGCAGCAATCCAAGGGCAGTGTCGCCCGCGAACTGCTGTCGGCCTTTGCCCGCCAACGACCCGCCGACCGCTTCGGCATGGTGGTCTTCAGCACCTTGCCGATGAAGGTGCTGGACTTCACCCAGAAGCCCGAGGTGATCCAGGCCGCGATCAACGCCGGCAACATCGGCCGCGGTCTGTCGGAAACCAACATCGGGCTGGCGCTGCAAGAAGCACTCGGCATCTTCGAGGGTCGGCCCTACAGCGGTTCGCGCATCGTGCTGCTGGTGTCCGACGGCGGCGACAAGCTCGACGACGAGGCCAAGCGGCGCATCCACGAGTTGACGCAGCGCCTGCGCGTGAGCTTGTACTGGATCTACATCCGCTCGCCGCGCAGCCCCGGGCTGCTGCAGAGTCCGACTGCAGCCGATGGCGATGCGGCGCCGGAGGTTCAGTTGCACCGCACCTTCGAATCACTGGCGGTGCCATACCGCGCCTACGAGGCCGACACCTCGGAGGCCCTGCAACGCGCGATCGCCGATGTCGACCGGCTCGAGAACCTGCCGATCCACTACACCGAAACGCTGCCGCGCCGCGACCTCTCGGGCGCGGCCTATGCGACCGCGTTGGTGTCGGTGCTGCTGCTGCTGACGGCCAACCTGCTGGAGCTGCGGCGGTGGGCATGAGCCTGAACAAGCTGACGCGTCTGCTGTGGCTCAGCGCGGCGCTGCTGCTGATCGCGCTGGCGGTCGATGTCGGATTGCTGTGGCGCGACCAGAACCGCAACGCGCTGATCGAAGCCGGCACGCCACCGAACGAGAGCACGGTGCCGCAATTGCGATTCGCCAGGGCCTACCAGCTGGCGCACACGCAGCCGCCCGCCACCGGTGGCGTCCGGCCCGGCGTGGGCGAGCCAACCGACGACACGCACGAGGCCGCACTGAAGGCCTACCGCGGTCTGCAAACCGATCCGACGCTCGGCGCCGCGGCGCGTTTCAACAGCGCGAACCTGCTGCTGCGCCAGGCGTTCGAGCTGCAGGCCACGCAAGCACCGGCGCAGGCACCAGCGCAGGCACTGCCGCAAACACTGCCGCTGATCGAACTCGCCAAGGAGCAGTATCGCGAGCTGTTGCGCCACGATCCGCAGCATTGGCCCGCGCGCTACAACCTGGAACGCGCCCAACGCCTGCTGCCCGACCCGCCCGACAGCGAAGCACCCGAAGCGGCCGCGCCGCGTGAACGCGAACGTGCGGCCACGAAGGCACGGGCGCAGTCGCTGGGCCTGCCATGAACACGAATGGCCGGTCGGGAGCCGGGACTGCGAAGCGATCGGCACAAACGCTCTGGCACCAGCATGGCCAGCGCGCACTGCTGATCGGCGCGGCGCTGGCCCTGGCGGGCTGCCTGCTGAACCCGCGCTGGCCCTGGCCGCAGGCGCGGGTCGAGCAGGTCGTGGTGATCGACATCACGCAGAGCATGAACGTGGTCGACCAACGCCTGCAGGGCAAACCGGCTTCGCGGCTCGCGTTCGCCAAGAACGCCTTGCGCAGCAGCCTGCTGGCGCTGCCTTGCGGCTCGAAGCTCGGCTGGGCGGTGTTCACCGAATACCGCAGCTTCCTGCTGCTGGCGCCGGTCGAGGTCTGCGCCCATCTGGATGAGCTGCGCTCGACCCTGGCAGCGGTCGACAACCGCATGGCCTGGGTCGGCGCCAGCGAGATCGCCAAGGGCCTGCACAGCGGCCTGGCGATCGCCAAACTGCTGCCCGACCATCCGGCGCTGGTGTTCGTCACCGACGGGCAGGAATCGCCGCCCTTGAATCCGCGCCACCGGCCTGCGTTCGATGACCGACCCGGCGCGGTGGCAGGGCTCGTGGTCGGTGTCGGCGGGCTGATTCCGCTGCCGATCCCGAAGACCGACCCGGATGGCTTGGCGCGCGGCACCTGGGGCGCCGACGAAGTGCTGCAAACCGATCCGCGCAGCCTGGGTCTGGTGGGCGGCGTGCAGGTCGGGCAGGCGGTCGAGGCCGCCAACGATGGGGCGGCGGCCGACCCCGCCGGGCGGGCCGCGCTGGGCGCAGTGCCAGGCCAGGAACACCTGTCGTCGTTGCGAGAGGGTTACCTGCGCCTGCTCGCCGCAGAGGCGGGCCTTGGCTACATGACGCTCGACAGTGCCGAAGCGCTGGCGCAGGCGCTGACCGCAGCGGCGTTGACGCACCCCGTGACGGGCCAGGCCGATGGGCGGGTGGCGCTGGCGCTGCTGGCGCTGGCATTGCTGTTGCTGCGTCACCTGCACCTGCCGACAGCTTGGCGGGCCGCGCCTGCTGCACCCCCCGCGCCGCGGCCTTGAATCGGGCCGGCGTTCGCCGCACCAACCCACAATCTGAACTTGCAACCCGACTGAAACGATGCACGGATACCACCCACCCTTGAGCACCGAACCGGTGCCCGCCGATCAAGCCCGCTACGGCCGCGTCGCCAGCATCCTGCACTGGTTGATCGGGCTGGCCTTGATCGGGCAGATCACGTTCGGCTTTCTGCTGGACGAACTGGCACCGCGCGGCACCCCCTCGCGCGGCGACACCATCAACCTGCACAAGTCCTTCGGCATCGTTCTGGCGCTGTTGATCGTGCTGCGGCTGTTGTGGCGACTGCGCTGTCGGCAGCCCGCGTGGCCGGTGGGCATGCCGCTGTGGCAGCAGCGCGCGGCCCTGCTCGGCCATCGCGCGCTGTACGCCTGCATGCTCGTGATGCCGGCTTCGGGCTACACCGCGTCCAACTTCAGCAAGTACGGCGTCAAGTTCTTCGGCCATGCGATCCGCCCCTGGGGGCCCGAACTGCCGCAGGTCTATGCCGTCTTCAACTGGATCCATGTGAGCACGGCGTGGCTGTTCACGGCCCTGATCGCCGGTCATGTCACGATGGCGGTGCTGCATGCGCTGCGTGACAAGGACGGCTGGTTCCAACGCATTTCACCTTGGAGACTTTCGCGATGACTCACAACGCTTATTTCCGAATCGCAATGTCGGCGCTGATGCTGGTCTTGCCGGCCGCAGCAGGCGCCGCGCCGTTTGCCTATGTGCCCAATGAGGGCTCGGGCAGCCTGAGCGTGATCGACACCGCAACCGATCAGGTGGTCGCAGAAATGCCGGCCGGCAAGAAGCCGCGCGGCACCGTGATCAGCGTCGATGGCGCGTTTGCTTATGTCAGCGACCAGCCCAACAACCGGCTGGTGCTGCTCGACCTGGCCACACGCGCTGTTGCGGGCCAGATCGAACTCGGCGAATCGCCTGAAGGCGTCGACATCTCGCCCGACGGGCGCTGGGTGGTGGCCGCCATCGAAGAAAGCAACGAGATCGTGTTCGTCGACACCCGCACGAATACCAAGTCCTTCATCGTCAAGGTCAAGGGCAAGAACCCCGAACATGCCGTCTTCAGCCCGGACGGCCGCCATGTCTTCGTCAGCGCCGAAGAGGGCGGTGCGATCGATGTCATCGACTTCGCCAAGCGCGCCCAGGTCGCGCAGGTGCCGGTGGGATCGCGCCCGCGCGGCATCGGCTTCTCACCCGACGGCAAGCGCGTCTATGTCGGCGCTGAACTCGCCAACGAGGTGTATGTCATCGACGCGCTGGCCTTCAACGTCATCGCTCGCGTCAAGGCCGGCTTGCGCAGCAACGGCATCGCTGTGCATCCGAACGGCAAGCAGGTGTATGTATCGAACGGCGGCGATGCCAGTGTTTCGGTGCTCGACACCGCCAGCAACACCATCGTCGCGACGATCGGCGTCGGCCAGCGGCCCTGGAACATGGCGCTAACGCCTGACGGCAAGAAGCTGTATGTGGCCTGCGGCCGATCGGGCGCGGTGTCGGTGATCGA
>JBDSMV010000359.1:0-6517 GCA_039915715.1 Rubrivivax sp.
GCTGGGACAGCGCATGCGTATCTATGCCCATAAACAGCGGGCCTCCGTCGCCTTGCGAGCGGCGGTAATCACAAATGGCCTGCGTGATCGCCAGCACATGCGCTTCGTTGAACGAGCACTCCAGAGACGAGCCACGATGGCCCGAGGTGCCGAAAGCCACGCGCTGCGCCGGCACCGTGGGATCGGGCACCTCGGTGTAATACGCGGTGACGAGCCGCGGCACATCGACGAGCAGCGAGCGCGGCGCGGGCTTGCCCGCCAGGGGGCTGACTTCAGTTGGCATCTTGGATTTGTCAGGGTTCAGGTTGAAAGCGGGCTGGGCGAGGCTGGGTGGCAGCGCTCAAGCGATCTCCCGGGCCACTGGCCCACGCTCGCCGGCTGCGGCAACCGCCCCCCTGGGCAAGCGACTGCGTTGGAAGCGACGCGCCGAGACATGCTCGGGTGCAGGAGACCGTTCAGCGGGCTGCCTGATCAAGTGCGAGAAGTCGAGATCGGCGAGTTCGCCGATCTGTTCGATCGTGCAATCGGCGGCGGGCTGCGCGCCAGACAGGGCCTGATCGAGCGACGGGTTCAGGGCATAGCGCCCCTGGCGCGGCAAGATCGTCGTGAGCCGATCTCGCAAGATCGCCTTCATCGCCGCCAGGATGCGCAGCCTGTCGTCGACCATCACATAGTGCCGCGCAGGGTAGTGGCGTTGCACGGCGTCGAGCATGCGTTCCTTGTGCACGCAGACCAGCGCCCGACCCTCGACAGCGTCCCACAGGCCCGATCGCTGCAGCTTGCGGGGCTGAAAGACGACATCGCCGTCGGTCAGCAGCACGGTCGGGCCATAGCCGCCCAGGTGCCTGATGACCTCGAGTGCACGCGGATACAGGCGGTCGGCGAAGGGATAGTCGATGAGATACGAGGACATCGACAACAGCCGTTGCTCGTCGGCGCTGCCTTGCTCGGTGTCGGCCCGGTAGCGCTGCAAGGCGCCCAGGTAGTCGACATAGCCGAGTTCCTCGCGCAGCGTGTCCAGGATCGCCCCATAGCGTTGCGCACAGCACACGCCGAACATGCGCTTCAAGTGGGCACGCAGGTCGTTGACGATGCGGTCGCCGTCGAGCAGGGTGTTGTCGACGTCGAGCAGGAAGACCACGTCCGCCTTCATTTCGGCAGCGCCGTTCGCCGCGCCGGGTTCGCTGCCCTTCGCCTCGGTCCGAGCTGTCTTTCCTTCGCACTGCGCAACATGAACTGCTCCTTGGGTTCTGATGCACTGACTCTGCGCTGAAGGTTGTCGGTCTGTCTGTATGCTGGCGCACATGCCGGCCCGAGCAGTGGCCCGATCGCCGTTCACGCGCTGAACTAGGCGTTCGTGCTGCAGCTGTCGTCGCTGCGCCGCAAAGGCAATCGGGCATGCGCTTGTTGCGCGCTACCCGCCAAGCCACGCGCTGATGGACCTGCTGGAGAGGCCCAAAGCCGGCATCAGACTGGGCGCGAGGGCTGTGCGCGCTTGCAAGCGCCAGGTGACTGGACCGCTTGAATGTAATGTGGCGGTCATCCAACTGTCATCTGCCGCACGACATGCTTATCGGTTTTCTGCGCGACGTGCGGCCCTGAACCGGTGCCGGAAGCTGAAACCACTGAGGTGCGCTTTTTGACTATCGCGAACGATCCGAAAGACAACGAGTTGCTGGCCGCTTTGCCACCTGAAGAGTGGGTTCGCTGGCTGCCAGCCCTGGAATGGACCGACATGCCGCTCGGCCAGGTTCTCTGCGAGTCCGGCAGTGTGCAGAGCCATGTCTACTTTCCGACCACGGCGATCGTCTCGCTGCTGTACGTGATGGAAAGCGGGGCCTCGGCCGAGATCGCCGTCGTCGGCAATGAAGGCGTCGTCGGCATTTCCCTCTTCATGGGCGGCGAGACGACGCCGAGTCGCGCTGTCGTGCAAAGCGCCGGCCAGGGCTGGCGCCTGAAGGGTCAGGCGGTCAAGGACGCGTTTGGTCGGTCGGGTCCGGTCATGCACCTGCTGCTGCGTTACACGCAAGCGCTGATCACGCAGATGGCGCAGACGGCCGCGTGCAACCGTCACCATTCGATCGACCAGCAGTTGTGTCGCTGGCTGCTGCTCAGCCTGGACCGCCTGCTCGGCAACGAACTCGTCATGACCCAGGAACTGATCGCCAACATGCTCGGCGTGCGGCGTGAAGGCGTGACCGAAGCGGCACTGCGGTTGCAGAATGCCGGCCTCATCCGCTATGCCAGAGGCCACATCACGGTGCTCGATCGTGAGGGGCTGGAGGAGCGCAGCTGTGAGTGCTATGAGGCCGTGCGCGTCGAGTACGAACGGCTGCTTCCGGTTCGGGTCGCGTCCTGAGTCTGTCCAGCAAGAGTCATGGCACTCCAGCGCCGACGCGATGCGCGCGAAGATGTGCATGCCCCTGTTGCCTTCGCCGCTCGGCGCCTCCACCGGGTCGACCAGCCCGGAGAAGTGCACGACGCCGTCGCTGACGCTCACATCGCTGCGATCTGAATGCCGCCAGTGCTGCGCCTCGTGTCCTTGCCTGGCGCGCGCCACCAGCGCACGCACCAAGTCGGACCGACTGACGGTGCGCGAGATCGTCTTCGAGTTCACGCCCGAGTGTCTGAGCGACCACAGGCTGGCGTGATGAGCACGCCGGGCGCCTCATCGCCGCCGGACGAGAAGAAAGGAAAGGACCCGAAGGACCCGAAGGTTGTTCTCAAGACGCCGCCGATCGCCGAGGTCGAGAAGAAGCTTGACGCGTCACCCGATGCCCTGAGCGAAGCCGAGGCCAAGAAGCAGCTGACCCAATACGGGCCGAACGAGATCGAGGAGAAGAAGACCAACGCCATCCTCAAGTTCCTTGGCTACTTCTGGGGACCCATTCCCTTGATGATCGAGGTCGCCGTGATCCTCTCGGGCGCGGTGGCGCAGCAAAAGCCGATGCCCAGAAAGATGCCGAGCCGGTTGCCAAGGCTGAGCCCGACGGCCGATCTGATGCCACAGTTGGTCGAGCGCCTGCACAAGCTCTACGAGGAACTGGGGCGCCAGGATGTGCTGACCGTCCAAGCGCTGGAGAAGGCGCAACAGGCGGATCGGGACGATGGGCCGAAGCGATGAACCGTCGAGGCCGACGCGTCTCTCGGACAAAGAACTCGCCATCGCGAAGCGGAACTCGCAGGAGGTCATCGTGAATGAAGTGATCGTCGTCTTCAATGCCGGCTCCACCAGCCTGAAGTTCGCCACCTACGCCGTGGATGGCGGGGCAACGTTGTCTGCGCTGCGCGTGGGCCGCATCGACAGCATGCAGGGCAATCCGCACTTCGCTGTCACCGACGGGGCCGGCAAACCGCTGGACGCGCATGAATGGGGCAGTGGCAATGCGATCGAGCCCGCAGCGGCGCTGCACCACATCATCGGCTGGCTGAAAGCGAATCTTCCCGATCACGAGATCATCGCAGTCGGCCATCGCGTGGTGCTTGGCGGCACGCGGTTCGATGCGCCCGTGCTCATCGACGACGATGTCCTCGACTACCTCGACTCGCTGGCAGCGATGGAGCCTTCGCACCAACGCTGCAACGTCGCCGGCGCCCGCGCCTCCGCGGAAGCCTTCCCGGGGCGGCCGCAGGTGGCCTGCTTCGACAACTCGTTCCATCGCACGATGCCGGAGGTGGCCCGGACATATGCGCTTCCCAAAGACGTGCGCGATGCCGGGGTGCGGCACTGGGGCTACCACGGCATCTCCTATGACTACATCAGCCGGCAGATGCCAGCCTTCGCACCGACGGCGCGGCGCGTGATCGTCGCGCACCTCGGCGGCGGGGCCAGCCTGTGCGCCCTGCTCGACGGGCGAAGTGTCGAGACCTCGATGGGCTTTTCCGCGTTGTCCGGCCTGCCGATGGCCACACGCTCGGGCGATGTGCCACCGGGCGCGCTGTTCTACCTGCTGCGCAGCAAGCGCTTCGACGATGCCTCGCTCGAAAAGATGCTCTACGAGCGCTCGGGCCTGCTCGGGCTGTCGGGCATCAGTGGCGACATGCGGGTGCTGCAGGAAAGTGCCGATCCGCGTGCGGCGGCAGCGATCGAACATTTCGTCTACGCAATGACGAAAACCATCGGCGCCTACAGCGCCGTGCTCGGCGGTCTGGACGCCCTGGTGTTCACCGGCGGCATCGGCGAGAACTCGGCGCCGCTGCGCGCCGCGCTGTGCGGCACGCTGGCATCGCTGGGCGTGCAATCCGACGGGCCAGCGAACGCCGCGGGTGGGCCGCGCATTTCAACTGCGGACAGCAGCGTATCGGTTTGGGTCATCCCTACCGACGAGGAATGGATGATCGCGCAGCAGACGCTGGCGCTCATCGGCACCCGTGTGCGCGCTTAGCGCGTCACAGCCAAAGACGCGCACCCATGCCGGTCAATCCGCAGAGCAACAACGGGCGCCGTCCGATCCGGTGACGCTGGTGGCGCTGACCAACGTGCAAAGCGCCGGCCAGGGCTGGCGGCTCAAGGGCGAGGCGATCAAAGACGAGTTCGGCCGCTCCGGGCCGGTCATGCACCTGCTGCTGCGCTACACCCAGGCGCTGATCAAGCAGATGGCGCGACCGTCCCGGCCTCGAGGAGCGCACCTGCGAGTGTTACGAGGTCGTCAAAACGGAATACCTGCGGTTGCTGCCGGTTCGGATCTCCACCTGAGTCAGCGCTGCAGCGGGCCGTGGCTGGCGCCCGCTCGCCCGCGCAGTCCCGGCAATCGGGTTGCCGGCTTTCACAGCGTCACCTCAAGACTGTTCGCCAGCAGACAGACGGGCGGCGTGTTGCCGGGTACGTTGCGGTGGTGTCGCCATACCGCTCGCCGTCGTCGGAGAACCCCATGTCGCTTTTCGTTGCCTCTCGAACCGATGCCTGTCCGGTGAATGGCTTCGCCGCTGCGCCGTCGCAGGTCCGCACGGGACACACGGGACACACGGGACATGGCGGAGCCGGTGGCCCGGACGCTCGCGGCACGGAGGCAGACAACAGCAGCGCGACGACCGCACCCGATGCGGCCATCGATCCCGTCGGCGGCGGGGCCGTGCCGACAGCATCCGCGCTGACGTCGATCCGTGCAGGCAAGGTCTACTGCTTCTCGTCCAAAGAGAACCGCGAGCAGGTCGAGGCTGCGCCGAAGGACTTTGCGAAGAAGGCAGCAGGTCAGCCGATGCAGTCGGGCGCTGCGGATCCGCGTTCGCACCGGGGCTGCTGAGTGCCGGTGGACAACGACCTGGCCCTCTTCGGCGAGGCCCGGCTCGACACGCTGCAGCAGCATGCGTTCGACTATTTCCTGCACGAGGTCAACCTCGACAACGGTCTGGTCGCCGACACCTCGTCGGAGGGCAGCGTTGCGAGCATCGCGGCTGTCGGCTTCGCGCTGAGCGCCTACCCGGTCGGCGTCGAGCGTGGCTGGATGAACCGCGCCGACGCTGTCGGCCGCACCCTGACGGCGATGCGCTTCTTCTCGGCCAGCCCACAGGGCACGATGGTCGATGGGACGGGGTACAAGGGCTTCTACTACCACTTCCTCGACATGCGAAGCGGCCGTCGCGCGGGCCTGTGCGAACTGTCGACCGTCGACACCACCTTTCTGATCGCCGGCATGCTCGCCGCCGCGCGCTTCTTCGATCGCGAAGACGAAGCCGAGCACGAGATTCGGACCCTGGCCGATGCGCTGTATCGGCGCGTCGATTGGGTCTGGGCCTGCAACGGCGGTGCGACCGTCACCCACGGCTGGAAGCCCGAGAGCGGCTTCCTGCCGTACCGGTGGGAAGGCTACGACGAGGCTGTTCTGCTGTACATCCTGGCCCTCGGCTCGCCCACCCACCCGGTGCCGGCCGAGAGCTATGCGGCCTGGGTCTCCACCTACCAGTGGAAAACCATTTTTGGCCATGAGTTCGTCTATGGCGGTACGCTCTTCATTCACCAGTATTCGCATGTCTGGATCGACTTTCGCGGCATCCAGGACGCGTTCGCCCGCGACAAGGGCATCGGCTTCGACTACTGCGAGAACAGCCGCCGCGCGACCTATGTGCAGCGGCAGTACGCGATTGACAATCCGCTCGGCTTTGCGGGCTATGGCGAGAACTTCTGGGGGCTGACCGCCAGCGACGGGCCGGGCGCAACGACGCTTCGAATCGACGGTGTAGTGCGCACGTTCTTCGACTACATCGCGCGCGCGGTGCCGTACGGACCCGACGACGGCACCGTGGCCCCGTGGGCCGTCGTCGCCTCGCTGCCATTCGCGCCGGAGATCGTGCTGCCCGCAGTCCGGCATTTCCAGGACGAATACCCGCAGGCTTCGGGCGACTACTGCTTCCGCTGCAGCTTCAATCTGAGTTTTCCGAACGAGGCCGATCCGGGGGCCGGCTGGGTGTCGCCACACCACTTCGGCATCAACCTCGGGCCGGTGGTCCTGATGTGCGAGAACTACCGCTCGGAGCTGCTGTGGCGCCTGATGCGCAGCTGCCCGTACATCGTCAGCGG
>JBDSMV010000360.1:0-2620 GCA_039915715.1 Rubrivivax sp.
GTGCGCTTCGCGCTCGGTGACGCGATCTTGCCGGTCCAGCACAAGCTGCAGATTTCTCCGCACGGCGACATCACCGTGCAACGAGCCGTCGAGCCAGCCAAAACCCCGCAACAGCGCATAGTCGATCGTCCACGGACCGATCCCGTACAAAAGCGCGAGTCGCGCGCGAATGTCCGCTACCGGCAGCTCCGGCGTGCCGGCCAGCTTGACCCAAGCATCGAGCGGCAGTTCACCGGCGGTAATTGCGCGCGCAAGTCCGAGCACGGTGCGCGTCTTGGCCTGTGAGAAACCGGCCGAGCGCAGCTTGGCGTCATCCAACACAGCGAGGGCCGCCGCGTCCGGATGGCAATGCAGCCCGCTGCCCGCATGCACAAGACCGACCGCTAGGATCATCTTTCGCCGCAGCGACAACGCGGCGGTCACGCTGATCTGCTGGCCTGCAACGGCCCAGACCAATGCTTCGAACGGCGTTGCCGCCAGCGGCACCCGCAAGCCCGGCTGGCGCGCGATCATTGGTCCGAGCCGGTGGTGCTTGTCAAACGCCGATTCGAACGCCTCGACCGCCTGAGTCAGCCCGAGCATTCGGTGCACCATGCGCTCGAATTCGGCTTGCGCGCCTTGCAGCAACACCGTGTCCGGGGCGGCGACATCAAGCTGCGCGAATGCACGCCCGGGCGCGAATCGAATGTGCAGACAGGCGGGCCGACCTTGCCAACTGAGGCCTTTCTGCAACTCGGCGTCGGCTACCCGTTCGGCCACCTGCTGGCCGTCCCGTCCGTGGAACGCAAGCACATCGGGCACTCGAAAGTTGCCTGGCAGCGCGATGTCGATGCGCAGCGCGCACACGACACCCGCAGCATCTACGGTCGATCCGGTCATGCATCATCCTTTCGTCCGCTCGAACCGCCAAACCACGCCACCGTCACGCCGAGCAGTGCTGCGCCCGCCGGCACCCAACCCTGAGGCGCGCCCATCATCCACCAGCTTGCCGCACTGATCGCGCACCCGACGAGCGTCATGGCCCACATGGTCCGGCAGAGACTCGCCGCTGGACGGAATCTGCCGCGTCAGCGCAGGTATCTCGGCGTCCACGGTGGCTGCGTGTGTCCAGGGCGGCAGGCTACCAGCCGCCAGTGCTGCAGCAGCGCCCAGCAACCGGGGTTGCGGCAGGCCGGCAACGCCAATCTGGTCGGTCGATGGCGGGAATGCGCGCCAGATGTTGCTGTTCATAAGGGTTCAAAGACGCCGGCCCAGTGAAGTTCCGAGTCGTCCTGATTGTGTCGCCGGTCGCAGTCCCGCGGTATGGTGTCGTGCGACGCTCACAGCGTGCGGCAACGGCCGCGCTCTGGTGAACATCGAATGCCGAACATCTGCCCGATCAAACAGGACTGCCCCGATGGACGCCAATCAAAACGAGACCTTGACCAATCCCGACCCATCGAAGCCGCTGGCCGGCATTCGCGTGCTGGATTTGTCCGCCGTGATCTCGGGCCCGATGGCCTGTGCGCTGCTGGCCGACCAGGGCGCCGATGTCATCAAAGTGGAGCCGCTGGCAGGCGACCAGTCCCGCCGGATCGGGCCATCCAAGGGTGACCTGTCGGCACTTGCAATCAGCGTGAACCGCGGCAAGCGCTCGATCGCGTTGGACCTGAAGCGCAAAGACCACCTGGACGTCGTGCACGACCTGGCGCAGCGCGCCGACGTGCTGGTGCAGAACTTTCGCCCGGGCGCGATGGAGCGGCTCGGCCTGGGCGCGGAGGCACTTTGCAAGGCCAATCCGCGGCTCGTCTACGTATCGATCAGCGGCTTCGGCGCCGCTGGCCCCTATGCGGGCGGACGCGTCTATGACGCGGTGATCCAGGCGGTTTCGGGCATGGCGGCGTCGCACCCCAATCAGACCACCGGCGCACCGACCTTGCTGGCCACCACCATCTGCGACAAGTTGAGCGCCCTCACCGCCGCGCAGGCGATTTGCGCTGCGCTGTACGCGCGGGAGCGCTCGGGCCGGGGCACCACCATCGATCTCTCAATGCTGGACGCCGCGCTGGCGTTCCAGTGGCCGGACGCGATGAACAATCTGACCTTCGTGACCGATCCACCCGCGAAATTTCCCGAGTTCGGCATCTCCCAGCGGCCTTACAAGACCGCGAACGGCTACGTCGCCGCGATGACCCCGCAGCCCGATGAATTCACCAACTTCTGCAAAGGCCTGGGGCGGCCCGACCTGGCGACCGATCCGCGTTTTGCCACCGCCAATGCGCGGCGCCACAACATGACCGAACTGGTACCACTCATCGAGTCATTGGCCGGCACGCACGACACCGACGAGCTGGTCGCCGCGCTGCGCGAGGCCGGCGTGCCGATCGGGCGTGTGAACGACCGGCACGAAGTGCTGACCGACCCGCAGGTGCTGCACAGCGGCTCGGTGGTGGAGATCGAGAACGGCGACGTCGGCATCGTGCGGATTGCGAAGGCCGCTGCACACTTCGGCGGCCAGCCCGCACCGATGCCGACCGCTGCACCCAGAATCGGCGCGCACGGGCGCGAAGTGCTGCAGGGGCTGGGCTACAGCGAAAGCCGCATCGACCAACTGCTGGCTCCCCTGCTGACAACCAGTGCT
>JBDSMV010000376.1:0-4035 GCA_039915715.1 Rubrivivax sp.
TACTTCGGCATCGGCGAGACGGCGAAGATCGCGATCCTCTTCTACGCCTCGTTCTTCGCCGGCGTCATCGTCATGGTCGAAGGCATCGGCCAGATCAGCCCGATCTATGTGCGCGTGGCCCGCACGCTGGGCGCCAGCGACAGCGAAATCTTCGCCAAGGTGATCGTGCCGCTGACGGTGCCGCACATCCTGACCGCGGTGCGCGTGGCGCTGGGCGTGGCCTGGGCCACGCTGGTGGCGTCGGAACTGATCGCCGCGCAGCAGGGTCTGGGCGCGCTGATCCAGGACGCGTCGTCGTTCTTCCAGCTCGACATCATCTACGTCGGCATCATCTGCATCGGCTTCATCGCGCTGGCGATGGACCTGGCGTTGCGTGCGGCGACGCGGCGACTCGTGGCATGGCAGGATCGTTTGGCATGACCGCCGATAACGTCGAGGCCGGCCTGCCGCGCATCCGCTTCCAGGGCGTCGGCGTCGACTTCCCGACCGCCACCGGGCCGATGACAGTGGTCGACGGGGTCGATCTCGACATCCGCCAGGGCGAGTTCGTCTCGATCATCGGGCCCTCCGGTTGCGGCAAGACCACGCTGATGAACGTCGTCGGCGGCTTTGTCAAGCCGAGCCGCGGCCAGGTGCTGCTGGACGGCACACCGGTCACCGCACCCGGCCCCGACCGCGGTGTGATGTTCCAGGAATACGGCGTGTTCCCGTGGCTCACGGTGCGCGCCAACATCGAGTTCGGCTTGAAGCTCGGCGCCAACCGCAAGCGTCTCAAAGACCGCGCCGGCATCGTCGACCGCTATCTGGGCCTGATGGGCCTCGTGGATTTCGCAGACCACTTTCCGAAACACCTGTCGGGCGGCATGCGCCAGCGCCTGGCGATCGCCCGCGCCTATGCGGTGCAGCCCGAATTCCTGCTGATGGACGAGCCGTTCGGCGCGCTCGACGCCCAAACCCGCGGCGCCATGCAGGACCTGCTGTTGCAGGTGCTGGCCGCCGAAGGCAAGACGGTGATGCTGATCACGCACTCGGTCGACGAAGCCATCTACCTGTCGTCGCGCATCGTGGTGGTGACGGCCCGGCCGGCGCGGGTGCGCACCATCATCGACGTGCCCTTCGGCTACCCGCGCGATGAAGCCGTGCACGAAGACCCTCGCTTCGCGGCGCTGCGGGCCGAGATCCGGGCGCTGGTGATGCAAGAGTACGAAGCCCAGGCGCGGCAAACGGTGCGGGTGCCCGCGTGAACCATCCACCCACCGATTCAACCAGGAGACGACCATGACCCATGACCAGATTCCCCGCGTTCACCGCGTTCACTCCATTCGCCGCAGAACCCTGATCCAGGCCGGCGCCGCCGCAGCCGTCGCAGGATTCGCTCCCCACGCCTTCGCCCAGGCGCGCAGCAAGGTGCGCGTCGGCTACCTGCACACGCCCGCAGTCGACGGCCAGATCTGGCTCGGACAAGAGCGCGGCACCTGGGCCAAGCACGGGCTCGACCTGGAGTTCATCCAGTTCACCACCGGGCTCGAAATCTTCCAGGCCATGATCAGCGGCAGCCTGGACGTGCTGTCCACCGGCGCGGTGGTGTCCAACTTCCCGGCCCGCGGGCAGGGCAAGGTCTTCCTGCTCAACAACATCGAGTACGCCACCGCACAGTTGTGGGTGCGAGACGACTCGATCAAGTCGCTGGCCGATCTGAAGGGACAGAAGATCTCGACCACCACCGGCACCACCGCGCATGTGTTCCTGGACCGCGCGCTGCGTTCGGCCAAGCTCGACCCGGCCAAGGACGTGCAGATCGTCAACCAGCGCATGGCCGAAGCCGTGACCTCGTTCATCTCCGGCGCTGTGCCTGCGGTCGCGCTGTGGGTGCCGTTCGACGTGACGGTCAAGCAGAAGGTGCCGAATGCCCGCAAGATCGTCGACGCGTCGGCGTTCTTTCCGGAAGCCGCGATCATGGGCGGCTGGGCAGCGCGCAACGACTACTTCGACGCCAACAAGCCGGTGCTCGACAAGTTGATCGGCGCCTGGGCCGAAACCAACGACGCCATGCTGGCCAACTTCGACGCCGCGGCTGAGATGCTGCAGAAGACCCAGTACAAGCAGGTGCCGCTGCCCGACTTGAAAGAGTCGATGACCTTCAGCAAGTACTACACCTCGGCCGAGTGGCGCAAGCTTTATGCCGACGGCACCGCCACCAAATGGCTGCAGCAGGTCACGGACTTCTTCGTTACCGCCGGCAACATCGCAAGCCCGGTACCGGCGTCGACCTACTTCGACCCGCAGCTGTACCTGAAGGTCGTCAAGGCTTGAGCACCGACAGGACCGGCAACACCGGCGGACACGACATCGTCATCGTCGGCGGTGGTTCGGCCGGCTGCGTGCTGGCCAACCGCCTGAGCGCCGACCCGACCCGCCGGGTGTTGCTGATCGAAGCCGGCGCCGCCGCGCGCCACTTCTGGCTGCGGCTGCCAGTGGGGTACTTCCGATCGATTTACGACCCGCGCTTCACCTGGCAGTTTCCGCTGGAGCCCGAAGCCGGCACCGCCAACCGGCAGGTGTCGTGGCCGCGCGGCAAGGCGCTCGGCGGCTCCAGCGTCATCAACGGGCTGCTCTACATCCGCGGCCAGCCGGCCGACTTCGACGACTGGGCCGAACACCACGGCGCCAGTGGCTGGCGCTACCGCGATCTGCTGCCGTTCTTCAAGCGCTCCGAAGCCTACGAAGGCGGTGCCAGCGAGTACCACGGTGCCAGTGGCGAGCTGGGGGTCAGCGACCTGCGCAACGATCATCCGTATTGCGAAGCCTGGCTCGCAGCCGGCGCCGAAGCCGGCTACCCGTTGACCGATGACTTCAACGGTGCCCAATGCGACGGCCTTGGCCGTTACCAGCTGACCTTGCGCGGCCATTGGCGCTGCGACGCCGCCACTGCCTTCCTGACACCGGCACGGCCACGTCCTAACTTGCAGATCGAAACCCGGGCCCAGGTCACGCGCGTGCGCTTCGAACACGGCCGCGCCGTCGGGGTCGAATGGCTGCGCGACGGCCAACTGCACACCAGCCGCGCCGATGGCGAGGTGATCCTGGCAGCCGGCGCGCTGCATTCGCCGCAACTGCTGCAGCTGTCGGGCATCGGCCCGGCGGCGCTGCTGCGGCAACACCGCATCGGTGTCGTTGCCGATGCGCCCGAGGTCGGCCTGAACCTGCAGGACCACTACCAGGCTCGGGTGATCGTCAAGCTCAGGCAGCGCCATTCGTTGAACGACGATGTGCGCAACCCGCTGCGGCTGGCGCAGATGGGTGCGCAGTGGTTGTTCGGACAGCGCGGCCCGCTGACGGTGGGTGCAGGACAGGTCGGCGGATTGGTGGCCACCCAGCATGCACGCGGCGGCCGTGCCGATGTGCTGTTCAACGTGATGCCGCTGTCGGTCGACAAGCCGGGCGACCCGTTGCACCGCTTCTCGGGCTTCTCGGCATCGGCCGCACAGTGCCGGCCCGAGTCGACCGGCACGGTGCTGATCGCAAGCAACGACCCCACCGCCCTGCCCCGGATTCGCGCCGGCTACCTCGAGGACCCGCTGGACGCGAAGACCCTGGTGGCCGGGCTGCAGATCCTGCGCGAGATCGTGCAGCAGCCGGCATTTCGCGACCTCGTCACCGACGACGAATACCTGCCGGGGAACAGTGTCAAGACCGCGGCGCAGCTGGAAGCCTTTGCGCGCGCCAGGGGCGGCACCGTGTTCCACCCCACCAGCACCTGCCGCATGGGGGGCGATGCACGCTCGGTGGTCGACGCGCGGTTGCGGGTGCGTGGGGTCGAAGGTCTGCGCGTGATCGATGCGTCGGTGATGCCGCGGGTGGTGTCGACCAACACCAACGCCGCGGCGATCATGATCGGCGAGAAGGGTGCGGCGCTGATCCTCGAGGACGCGCACGGCCTGGCCACTCGCGGCGTGCAGCGGACCGCGACCGCGTGATCCTCGACAACGCCCAGGTCCCGCTGTACATCCAGCTCGCCGAGCTGTTCCGCCAGCG
>JBDSMV010000384.1:0-20448 GCA_039915715.1 Rubrivivax sp.
CGTGGGGTCAGCTTCGGCTACAACAACCTCGTGTCCGACATGAGGTCCCTGGCGATCATGCGCGAGACCGGTGCGCCGGTGGTGTTCGACGCCACCCACAGCGTGCAGCTGCCCGGTGGCCAGGGCACCAGCAGCGGCGGCCAGCGCGAGTTCGTGCCGGTGCTGGCGCGAGCGGCGGTGGCGGTCGGCATCGCAGGGCTCTTCATGGAAACCCATCCCGACCCCGCCAATGCGATGAGCGACGGCCCCAATGCGGTGCCGCTGAAGCACATGAAGGCGCTGCTGGAGCAGCTGCTGGCGCTGGACCGGGTCATCAAGCAGCAGCCGCTGCTCGAAAACGACTTTCAACCTTGAACCCAGAGAACATCGAATGAGTGCAATCGTCGACATCGTCGGCCGTGAAATTCTCGACAGCCGCGGCAACCCCACCGTCGAATGCGACGTGCTGCTGGAGAGCGGAACGATGGGCCGCGCTGCCGTGCCGTCGGGCGCCAGCACCGGCAGCCGCGAAGCGATCGAGCTGCGCGATGGCGACCCGCAGCGCTATGGCGGCAAAGGCGTGCTGCGCGCGGTCGAGCACATCAACACCGAGATCAGCGAGTCGGTGCTGGGGCTGGACGCGTCGGAGCAAAGCTTCCTCGACAAGACGCTGATCGACCTCGACGGCACCGACAACAAGGGCCGCCTGGGTGCCAATTCGATGCTGGCGGTGAGCATGGCGGTGGCACGCGCTGCGGCCGAGGAATCGGGTCTGCCGCTGTACCGCTACTTCGGCGGCATGGGCAAGATGAGCCTGCCGGTGCCGATGATGAACGTCATCAACGGTGGCGCGCATGCCAACAACAACCTCGACATCCAGGAGTTCATGATCATCCCGGTGGGCGCACCGAGTTTCAGGGAAGCGTTGCGCTATGGCGCCGAGGTGTTCCATGCGCTGAAGAAGATCATCGACGCCAAGGGCATGCCCACCAGTGTCGGCGATGAGGGCGGCTTCGCGCCCAACGTCGACAGCCACGAAGCCGCGATCCAGCTGATCCTGGAAGCGATCGACAAGGCCGGCTACACCGCAGGCGAGCAGATCGCGATCGGTCTGGACTGCGCCGCCAGCGAGTTCTACAAAGACGGCAAGTACACCCTCGATGGCGAAGGTGGCTTGCAACTGGAAGCCGCCGGCTGGACCGACATGCTGGCCGCGTGGTGCGACAAGTACCCGATCATCAGCATCGAAGACGCCATGCACGAAGGCGACTGGGACGGCTGGAAGCACCTGACCGACCGACTTGCGAAGAAGGTGCAACTGGTGGGCGACGACCTGTTCGTCACCAACACCAAGATCCTGAAAGAAGGCATCGACAAGGGCATCGCCAATTCGATCCTGATCAAGATCAACCAGATTGGCACCTTGAGCGAAACCTTCGCCGCCATCGAGATGGCCAAGTGCGCCGGTTACACCGCCGTCATCAGCCACCGCAGCGGCGAAACCGAAGACAACACCATTGCCGACATCGCGGTCGGCAGCAATGCCGGCCAGATCAAAACCGGCTCGCTGTCGCGCAGCGACCGGATGGCGAAATACAACCAGTTGCTGCGGATCGAGGAAGACATGGGCGACGTGGCCAGCTATCCCGGGCGGGCGGCGTTCTACAACTTGAAGTAGTCGGCCTCGACGTTGCTCGTCCAATCAAGCTTCATGCGCTGGCCCACCCTGATCCTGCTCGCACTGCTGGCGGCCGTGCAGGCCGACCTGTGGCTCGGCAAGGGCAACATGCCTTATGTGATGAGCTTGGAGAAGCAGCTCGACGCGCAACGGGCGACCAACGTGGCCGCAGGTGAACGCAATGCGCGCCTGGCCGCGGAAGTGACCGACTTGCGTGAGGGCCTGGAGATGGTCGAAGAAAAAGCGCGCTCGGAGTTGGGCATGCTGAAGCCCGACGAGATCCTGGTGCAGGTCACCGCTGTAAAGCGCTGAAGCAGGCGCTGAAGTAGACGCTGAAACAAGCGCTGAAGCAGGCACCTGGCGTTGCTCGACTCGTTGTTGCTGGCCGCAAGGCCGTTGCTGCTGCCGGCTTTCAGCGCCTTCGGCAGTCCCGTCACCTGGCTCGAGCTGGTGGCCTTCTGGCTCGCCATCTGGATGGTGCTGGCCAACATGCGCGTCAACCCGATCGCCTGGCCGCTGGCGATCATCAGCTCGCTGCTCTATGCGCTGCTGTTCGCCGACAGCAAACTTTATGGCGAAGCTGCGTTGCAGATCCTGTTCGTGGTGGTGGCGGTGTGGGGCTGGTGGCAATGGCTGCGCGGCACCGGTAAGGACGGCAACCCGCTGCAGGTGCATCGGCTGAGCGCGCGCGGCCGCTGGCTGGCGCTGGCCGGCACGCTCGCTGCCTGGCCGTTGCTGGCGCTGCTGCTGATGCAGGCCACCGACAGCGATGTGCCCTGGCTCGACGCCTTGCCCACCGTGGGCAGCATCACCGGTCAGTTCCTGCTGGGCCGCAAGCTGGTCGAGAACTGGCCCACCTGGGTGGCGGTGAACATCCTCAGCATCGGCCTGTTCGCGCACAAGGGGCTGTGGCTGACGGTGCTGCTGTATGCACTGTTCACCGTGCTGGCGCTGGTCGGCTGGCGCACCTGGCAACGGCGGATGTGGAATCCGAGCCTCCGGCAGGTACCGGCGTGACAGTCGAAGCCGGCAGCGTTGCTGAAGGCTGCGGCGACCCTGCGCTGCGCATCGCCATCGTCGGCGCCGAGAGCACAGGCAAGACCGAACTGGCCGCCGCGCTGGCCGAACGCATCGCGCAGCTGACGGGCCTGCAGGTCACCTGGGTGCCTGAAGTGCTGCGCGGCTGGTGCGAACGGCACAGCCGCACACCGCGGCAGGATGAGCAGCGCAGCATCATGACCGAGCAGCATGCGCGCATCGACGCCGCGGCCGCGGATGCCGATGTGGTCGTCTGCGACACGACTGCGCTGATGACCGCCGTCTACAGCCAGATCGTGTTTGACGACGGATCGCTGGACGACCGCGCTGCCGTGCTGCATGCGTCGATCGACCTGACGCTGCTGACGGCGCTGGACCTGCCCTGGGTGGCCGATGGCCTGCAACGAGACGGCCCGCAGGTGCGTGAACCGGTCGACACCCGACTGCGCGCGCTGCTGGCCCGCCACCGCCTGTCGTGGTCGCTGGTGGGCGGACAGGGCGGCGCGCGGCTGGACGCCGCGCTCGACGCGGTGGCTCCGCTGCTGCGGCAGCGCACCGAAGGCAAGGTCGCAGCGGGCCGGGGCCTGTTCACCCGGCTGGCTGACCGCAACGCAGAACCCGCGGCACAGCAGTGGTCCTGCGAGTTCTGCGACGACCCCGGCTGCGAGCACCGGCTGCTGCAACTCCGGGGTTGATCGATGCCTGCCCCCGCCCCCGCCCCCGCGCCCGCGCCCGCCGCGGTGACGGTAGCGACTACTGCACCGAACCGCTACCCGGCATCTGGTCGCGCGGCACCGTGAACATCTCGCCCACGTCGACCGCGTCGAAGCGGTACTTCAAACCGCAGAATTCGCAACCGACCTCGACTTCGCCGCGCTCCTCGATCAGGCTGTCGCTCTCCTCGCGTCCCAGCGATCGCAGCATGCCCATCACCCGCTCGCGCGAGCAAGTGCAGGCGAAGCGCGGGGTCTGCGGGTCGAACACCCGCACGGTCTCTTCCCAGAACAGTCGGTGCAGGATGCGGTCGGGCGCCAGGCTCAACAGTTCCTCGCGCGTCAGCGTGGCCGCCAGCAGGCTGATGCGGTTGAAGGCCTCGGACAGGCCGATGTCGTCCTCGTTGCTGCGCTCGCCGCCTTGCAGGTTGCCTTCGCCCTGGACGGGCATGCGCTGGATCAGCAAGCCGGCGGCCACTTCGCCATCGGCCGCGACGACAAGTCGCGTGTCGAGTTGTTCCGACTGCAGCATGTAGTGCTCCAGCACATCGCCGATCTGCTGCAGCGGCTCGCCCTGGTCGCCGTTCAGTCCCACCACGCCCTGATAAGGCACCTGCCCCGGCAACTTGTTGCGCGGGTCGAGCGTGACGGCGCAACGGCCGCCGCCACGCGGGTTCACGAGCGCTTCCAGCCCGCTGCCCCCGGGCACATCGCCCACAACCGTGGCCGTCGACCGGAAGCCCAAATCGGGCTGCACCTCGACCACCACCAGCTTGACCGGGCCCCCTCCACCCCCGTGCAGTTGCAGCAGCAATGCCCCATCGAAGGTGATGTTGGCCTGCATCAGCAATCCGGCCGCGGTGGTCTCGCCCAACAAGGTTTCCACTTCGGGCGCATAGCGATCTTCGTCACCGCGTCGGCTCAGCAGCTCCTGCCAGGAATCGGTCAACCGCACCAGCACGCCGCGCACCGGCAGGCCCTCGAACAAAAACTTCAGCAGGGTCGACATCGATCAATCGATGCGCTTGAGCAGCCGCGCGTGGCGCAGCGCGTTGTCGACGTAATGCGCGGGGCTGGCCTTGAGCATCGCAATCTGCTCGGGTGTGACCTCGCGCACCGAGCGCGCGGGGCTGCCGATGATCAGCGAATGGTCGGGGAATACCTTGCCTTCGGTTACCAACGCACCGGCACCGACCAGGCAGTAGCGGCCGATGCGGGCGCCGTTGAGCACCACGGCCTGAATGCCGATCAGGCTGCCGTCCCCAATCGTGCAACCGTGCAGCATCACCTGGTGGCCGATCGTCACGTCGTCGCCCACGACCATCGGCACCCCCATGTCGGTGTGGATCACGGTGCCGTCCTGCACGTTGGTGCGAGCGCCGATGGTGATCCAGTCGGTGTCGCCACGAAGCACGGCGCCGTACCAGATGTTGGCGTTCTCGCCCAGGCTGACGCGGCCGATCACCTGCGCGTCCTCGGCCACCCAGGCACCGGCGCCGATGCGCGGGCGGTCGTCGCCGAGCTGGTAGATGGCCATGTCGTCTCCCCCTTCGGTGGCAAACCATAATTCTAAGGATGGAGATTCGCCGCGCCGCCCTGCTGGCCTTGCTGGTGAACGAGCCGGCGGCCAAGTGCGCCGCCACGCGCGCCCTGCAAGCCGCGGTCGGCACCGCCTGCGATGCCGACGCCGTGCTGACCGCCCAGGAAGACGGTGCCGTGTCGCTGCCCGGCCGCCCGGCGCGGCCCCTGCTGGTGCCGCATCAGCAACTGCCGCGCCGTTCGCCGTTCACCACCATCGGTCGGGCGGGTCTGCTGCATGCAGTGGCGCACATCGAGTTCAACGCCATCAACCTGGCGCTGGATGCGGTGTGGCGCTTTGCCGGCATGCCCGAGGCCTACTACCGCGACTGGTTGGGTGTGGCGGCCGAAGAAGCCCTGCATTTCAGCCTGCTGGCCGAGCATCTGACAACCCTGGGCCATGCCTATGGTGACTTCGACGCCCATGACGGCCTGTGGTCGATGGTCGAACGCACCCGGCACGACATCGTGGCCCGCATGGCGTTGGTGCCACGCACCCTGGAAGCCCGCGGACTCGACGCCACACCGCCGATGCAACTGAAGCTGAAGCAGGCCGGCGACGAACGCGCGGTCGAGATCCTGGGGGTGATCCTGCGCGACGAGATCGGCCATGTGGCGGTGGGGAACCGCTGGTACCGATGGCTGTGTGAGAGGAACGGGCTGGAGCCGGTGTCGACCTACGACCGCTTGACGCTTGAACACCAGGCGCCGCGTTTGCGGGGTCCGTTCAATGTCGAAGCGCGGATGGCTGCAGGGTTCACGCAGGTCGAGGTGGATGCGTTGGTGCGGGGGTAGTGTGAAAGGCCGAGGTCTACCCGGACCGGCGCAGGGCCCGCCGTTCGAAGCGATGGCCCGCTGCTGCAAAGCAGCCATGAAAGACCACGGTCTCGACGCGCATCTGAATTGAACCGGGGTTTCGTGCGGCCCTTGAGAACAGCGAAGGCCGTCTTCAGAGGTCCCTCGGATCGCCGGCGGCAAAGCGGCCGTTTTCAAGCCAATCGAGCAGGTTGTGATCGTATCGGCCGCGCGTTGCGGAAACGTAGAGCGCCTGGGTTTCCGGGCTGAAGACGTCGCGCCATTCACCGCGCCGGCCTTTGCGGAAGAAATCGGCGTTGCGCTTCCAGCGTCCGGCGACTTTCGAGCCGGGAGCCAGATTGTCAGCATCGGCCCGCATCGCATCAAAGCGCGCCCGGCCAACCAAGGCGCTGATTTCATCCGACGAACGCGCGATTCCCAGGAAGCCCGCCAGGCGTGCCGTCTCGCCTTCGAGATCGTCGCTCATGTCGTCATAGTGCAGAAAAAGGATGTTCGCCAGCGCGCGGTACCGCCACCAGCCGGCGACGTAGTCGATCCGGGCGGAGAGGTTGCGCGCCTTCTCGAAGTCGAGCGCAGACGCAAAGGCCCTGTCGCGATCGATCGGCCCCTGTGGCGGCTCTCCAGGCAGCGCGCTGTTGTCGCCATGATCGAGCGCAGAAAGGAACACGTCGCGCGGATCGCGCCCGCAGGTGACATAGAACGCGTCCTGACGGAATTTCAGCGCGCCGAGCGGGGTGTGAGTCTTGATCACACGCCGCCACGGTTGCGCATTGAAGACCTCGACAGCGTTCTCGTTGTAGTCCCACGCGCCGCCATCGAGCCAGGGCGACAGCTCCGCGAGCGGGCGTGGCGGCGCCTGGCCATGCACCAGCAGCGCACAGAGCATTTGCGACCACGTGGTGCCCATCTTCGAGCCGGTGGCGACGATGATGTCTCCCGAACGTGGCGGCACGAAGTCCCATCGGTTCGTATCGACAGCGTCGTTGACGATAGGACCTTTGTATTCCGGCTGTTCCATCCAGATGCTCCAGCTGGGGATGTGAGGATTCCGGGCGACCGCCACCGCCACTTGCCACTCTCCACGGTGGATCGTAGACGCCCGCCCTGACGCGGTGTTGATGAATCACGGGGGTGTCTGGCCCGCGCCGACAATGCGCCAGCCACAAGGAGCCCCGATGATCTCAGCCGAATCCACCATCGAAGTCCAACCCCGCAGCTTGGCGCCCTACAAAGAAGGCAACGTGGGCATCGACTATGTGCACCGCTTCGAGTCCGGCCGACCGGGCCCGCATGTGCTCGTGAATGCGCTGACACACGGCAACGAGTTCTGCGGGATGACGGCAGCGACGCATCTGTTGGACACCGGGGTGCGCCCGTTGATCGGCACGCTGACGATCAGCTTCGCGAATGTCGCGGCCTATGAAAGCTTCGACCCCGCGCGGCCGTTCGAGAGCAGGCAGCTGGTGCACAACCTCAACCGCATCTGGTCCAGCGACTGGCTGGACGGCACCGAAGACAGCCCGGAGCTGCAACGCGCGCGCGAGTTGCGCCCGGTGGTTGCCGCTGCCGACCACATCCTGGACATCCATTCCACCAGCCAACCGGTGCAGCCGTTCTGGGTCTACCCGCAGTACCCGCGCAACGCGCAAGCGGCCACGGCGATCGGCCGCCCTGCCGTGCATCTGGTCATGCCTCAGGGCCTGGGCAGCGGCACGCCCCTGATGCAGCATGGCCGCCACGGCACCGACAGCCACGATGGCGTGGCCATGGTCGTGGAGTGCGGCCAACACTTCCAGCGCGCCACCGGCGAACTGGCAATCAAGGTGGCGCTGGACTTCATCGCCCATTTCGGATTGATCGAGCGTGACCGTGACCCGCTGCGCGACCAGCCGCAGCAGCGTTTTTCGCTGCTCAAGACCTGGGTCATCAAGACGGCGGACTTTCGTTTCGTGCGGCCGTTGCTGGGGTTCGAGACCTTTGCGAACGGCGAGTTGATCGCCACCGACGGCGACGAAGAGATTCGTGCGCTGTGCGACGACTGCACCGTGTTGATGCCTGCGCGGCAGGCCATCGTTGGCCGCGAGGGTGTTTACCTGGCGCAGCCGTTACCGAATTGAGCTGGCGCTGACCGGCCTCGGCAATTCGCCAACTGCTTGCTTGCGCATCAAAATCGACCCTCGATTTGCACCTTGAGCCACACGCATCGGACATGCCCCGAACCTTGGCCGCTGCCCTCTCCGAAACGCAGCCGAAGGCCTCGTCTTCACCCGCAACCGGGGGCTGGCGCGCCCATCTCGTGCTGCGGTACCGCCGTGACGGCGAGCGCACCGTCGCGCACGACCGCCATTCAGGGCCGCTGCGGGTGTTGCAACGCCTGTATCCCGAAGGCCCGGCGGTCTGCCATCACGTGCTGGTGCATCCGCCGGGCGGCATCGTGGGTGGCGACCAACTCGAAGTCGAAGCCGATCTGGCGCCGGGCAGCCATGCGCTGTTGACGACGCCCGGGGCGACGCGCTGCTACCGCAGCACCGGCGCCTGCTCACGGCAGTCGGTCACAGCGCGTGTGGCCGAAGGCGCCCGGCTCGAATGGTTGCCGCTCGAGGCCATCGCGCACAACGGCTGCGAAGCCGAGAACCGGCTGCGATTCGAATTGGCGGCCGGCGCCGAGATGATCGGCTGGGACACCCTCGCGCTCGGCCTGCCGGCGGCCGGCCACCGCTTCCTGCGCGGGCGTTACCTCCAGCACCTGGAGTTCCCGGGCCGCTGGCTCGAACGCGGGCTGGTCGACGGCGCCGATCCGCACCTGATCGATTCGCCGCTGGGCTGGGCCGGCCACAGCGTGTTGGCAACCGCCTGGATTGCCACCGGCGGGATTTGGCCGGCGGCGCGCCTTGCTGCACTGGTCGACGCGGCGCGCCACGCTGTCGCTGCCCATGCCGAAGCGCCGCTGACAGCCGGTGTCACCAGCACTCACCCCGGCATCGTCGTGCTGCGCCTGCTGGCAGACCGGGTCGAACCGTCGATGGCGTTGCTGGTGGCTGTGCGCGCAGCCTGGCGTCAGGCTGCCTGGGGATTGATGGCGAACGCGCCGCGCATCTGGCAGACCTGAGCCGCAGAGGAAGCCGCAAGGGTTCAGATCGCCATTCGCGCCCGAGCGCCCTCGGCTTGCATGTTCGTGCCCAGCCCCCGCTGCACGATTTCGCCGCGCTCCATCACCACATAGCGGTCCGCCAGTCCGGCAGCGAAGTCGTAGAACTGCTCGACCAGCAAGATGGCCATCGTCTTGCGGTCGGCCAGCATGCGGATGACGCGCCCGATGTCCTTGATGATGCTCGGCTGGATGCCTTCGGTGGGCTCGTCCAGCATCAGCAGCTTCGGCCCCGGCGCCAGCGCCCGCGCGATCGCAAGCTGTTGCTGCTGACCACCCGACAAGTCGCCACCGCGGCGCTTGCGCATCGCGTGCAGCACTGGAAACAACTCGAACAGCTCGGCCGGAACCACGCTGCTGCCGGGCTTCGATGCCAGGCCCATGCGCAGGTTCTCTTCGACCGTCAGCCGGTTGAAGATCTCGCGCCCCTGCGGCACATAGCCGACGCCGCTGCGCACACGGGCATAGGGCGTGGCGTGTGTGATGTCGCGGCCGTCGAGCGCAACCCGGCCGTTCTTGACCGGCACCGCGCCGATCAGACTCTTCAGGAGCGTGGTCTTGCCGACCCCGTTTCGGCCCAGCACCACCGTGACTTCGCCGAGCCGGGCTTCGAACGCCACACCGCGCAAGATGTGCTAGCCGCCGTAGTACTGGTTGAGGTCTTGAACTTGCAACATCAAAGTGCCTTCCACCGGGCCGCCCCAAGGAAGGCAAGCGCCCCCTCGGGGGGCAGCGAGCGCCGCGAGCGTGGGGGCTTCATTCATCTGCCGAGGTAGACCTCGATCACCTGTTCATTGGCCTGCACATCGGCGAGCTTGCCCTCGGCCAGCACACGCCCTTCGTGCAGCACCGTGACGGTCTTGCGCCCTTCGGTGAGCTGTTCGACGAAGTGCATGTCGTGTTCGACCACGACCAGCGAATGCCGACCCTCCAGCGACAGGAACAGCTGCGCTGTGCGCTCGGTTTCTTCGTCGGTCATACCCGCCACCGGCTCGTCCAGCAGCAACAGCTTCGGGTCTTGCATCAGCAACATTCCGATCTCGAGCCACTGCTTCTGGCCGTGGCTGAGCAACCCGGCAGAGCGCAGCGCGTCGTCCTTCAGGTGGATCAACAGCAGCACCTCGTCGATGCGGTCGCGCTGCGGGCCGCTGAGCCGGGCGAACAGAGCCGCCCGCACGCGCCGGTCGGCCTGCAGCGCCAGTTCCAGGTTCTCGTTCACGCTCAGCTGCTCGTAGACCGTCGGCTTCTGAAACTTGCGTCCGACGCCGACCTGGGCGATTTGCGGTTCGCGCAATTGCAGCAGGTCGATGGTCGAGCCGAAGTAGACGCGGCCGCTGTCGGGCCGGGTCTTGCCGGTGATGACATCCATCATCGTGGTCTTGCCGGCACCGTTGGGGCCGATGATGCAGCGCAACTCGCCGACATCGATCGTCAAGCTCAGCGCGTTGAGCGCCTTGAAACCATCGAAGCTGACACTGACATCGTCGACATAGAGCGCCACGCCGTTGCCGAAGTCGGGTTCGCCGGCGCGGTACGGGCGGCCGAACGAAGCCTGCCGTCCGCGGCTGTTGCCGGACGCGGCTTGCCGCGAGTGGTAGGCGGCCAGGCGCTCGGCGCCTTCCTGCATGGCTTGCGGTGTCATGGCCGGTCCTTGCGACCACGCAACAAGCCCACCAAACCCTGCGGCAGGAACAGCGTCACCGCAATGAACAGTGCACCCAGGAAGAACAGCCAATACTCCGGGAACGCGACCGTGAAGAAGCTCTTGGCGCCGTTGACGAAGAAGGCGCCGACGATCGGCCCGACCAGGGTCGCGCGCCCGCCGACCGCAGCCCAGATTGCGATCTCGATCGACGCCGCCGGGGTCATCTCGCTCGGGTTGATGATGCCCACCTGCGGCACATAGAGTGCCCCCGCCACCGCGCACATCACCGCCGACAACGTCCAGATGCTGAGCTTGTAGGCCACCGGGTCGTAGCCGGTGAACATCACCCGCGTTTCGGCGTCGCGGATGGCCTGCAGCACACGGCCATAGCGGCTCTTGACGATGGCGCGCGACATCACGAAAAAGCCGATCAACACCAGACCGCTGATGACGCACAGCGCCACGCGCATCTCCGAGGTCGCTATCGGAATGCCCCCGATTCGCTTGAAGTCGGTGAAGCCGTTGTTGCCACCGAAGCCGGTCTCGTTGCGAAAGAACAGCAGCATCGCGGCATAGGTCAGTGCCTGCGTGATGATCGAGAAATACACCCCCTTGATGCGCGAGCGGAAGGCGAAGTAGCCGAACACGAAAGCCAGCAGTCCCGGCACCGCGATCACCAGCAGCATCTGCAGCACGAACGAGTCGCTCCACGCCCAGTGCCAGGGCAACTCCTTCCAGTTCAGGAACACCACGAAGTCGGGCAGACTGCTCTTGTACTGGCCCTCGGTGCCGATCTCGCGCATCAGCGCCATGCCCATGCCGTAGCCGCCGAGCGCGAAGAACATGCCGTGGCCGAGCGACAGGATGCCGGTGTAGCCCCAGATCAGGTCCATGGCCAGCGCCGCGATGGCGTAGCAGAGGATCTTGCCGACCAGGCCGACGCTGTAGTCGCTGACATGCAGCACGTTGACAGCAGGCACCACCAAGTTCAGCACCGGGATGCCGACACCCACCACCAGCAGCGCCGCGAAGATGCCGAGCCAGCCGTTCATCGACAGCAGCCGCGTGTTCATGCGTCTGCGCTGCGTCCCTTGAGCGCGAACATCCCCTGCGGCCGTTTCTGGATGAAGACGACGATCATCAACAGCACCATGATCTTGGCCAGCACCGCGCCCTGCCAGCCTTCGAGCAACTTGTTCAGCACCCCGAGGCCGAGCCCGGCGTAGACCGTGCCGGCAAGCTGGCCGACACCGCCCAGCACCACCACCAGGAACGAGTCGACGATGGTGCTCTGCCCCAGATCGGGTCCGACGTTGCCGACCTGGCTCAACGCACAACCGGCCAGGCCAGCGATGCCGGCGCCGAGCGAGAACGCCAGCGTGTCGACGCGCGCGGTGTCGATGCCCACACACGCTGCCATGCGCCGGTTCTGCGTCACGCCGCGCACGAAGAGGCCGAGCCGGGTGCGCGAGATCAGCAGCGCCATGCCGGCCAGCACCGCCATCGCGAAGGCGATGATCGCGAGCCGGTTGTAGGGCAGCACCAGGTTTGGCAGAACCTGCAAGCCACCCGAAAGCCAGGACGGGTTCTCGACACCGACGTTCTGCGCGCCGAAGAGCGTGCGCACCGACTGCATCAGGATCAGGCTGATGCCCCAGGTGGCCAGCAACGTTTCCAGCGGTCGGCCGTACAGGAAGCGGATCACCCCGCGCTCGAGCACCGCACCGACCAACGCGCTGGCCAGAAAGGCCGCCGGCACGGCGGCGACGATGTACCAGTCGAACGCGGCCGCCGGCAGCCAGGCGCGAAACGCGTTCTGCACGAAGTAGGTGGCGTAGGCGCCGATCATGATCAGCTCGCCATGGGCCATGTTGATGACGCCCATCAAACCGTAGGTAATGGCCAGCCCCAGTGCGGCCAGCAACAGGATCGACCCCAGGCTGATGCCGGTGAAGAGCACGCCGAAGCGCCCGCCCCAGCGCAGCCGCGATTCGATATCGCCGAGCGCCTGGGTGAGCGCCTTGCGAACCTGCGGGTCGGCCTCGACGCCTTCGGCCAGACGTTCGCGCAGCAAGCTGGCGACCGCCGGCTGCTGGCTGTCGGCGAGCGCCGTGGCTGCGGCCAGCCGCAGGGCCGGGTCAGCGGCGCCGATCTGGATCGTGGCGCGCATGCGGTCGAGTACTGCGCGCAATCCGACGTCGGTTTCTGCAGCCAGTGCGCGCGCTATCAGTGGCAACTGGGCTTCATCGAGCGACAGTTGGACGAGCGCCTCGACCGCAGCACGGCGCACCGACATGTCGGCCGAGTCCAGCTGCAACGCCGCCAGCCGGGCCTGCAACGCACCACGCACCCGGTTGTTGTTGATGACGTCGCTGGCATCGGCGGGCAGCGTTGTCCGTGCGCCGGTGGCGACTTCAGTGACCGCCTCGCCCTGCACGCGCAGGACCCGGTTGCTGGCGACGCGGATTTCGTCGTCGAGCAAGGCCCGCAGGTACGGCGCCAGCGTCGGGTCGCGTGCCGCCACGGCATCGTTCAAGGCCGCGATTCGGCTGTCGCTGTCGCCGTCGGCGATCGCCAGTGCCTGCTGCGGCGACAAGGCCGCGCTGCGGCCGGCCGCGATGACCAGCAGCAGCGCGACAACGACCCGGCCGAGCGCGGTCGGGAAAGGCATCGCCTAGTGCTTCACGGGCTCGTTGACCTTGCCCTTGTTCTCGGCGATGTAGTCGCTCCACGGGTCGGCGACCACCGGGCCTTTGGTTTTCCAGACCACGTTGAATTGGCCGTCGGCCTTGATCTCGCCGATGAACACCGGTTTGTGCAGATGGTGGTTCTTGGCGTCCATCGTCGAGGTGAAACCGCCCGGCGCCGGGAAGGTCTGGCCGGCCATCGCCGCGATCACCTTGTCCGGGTCGGTGCTCTTGGCTTTCTCGACCGCCTGGGCCCACATGTGGATGCCGATGTAGGTGGCCTCCATCGGGTCGTTGGTCAGCGGCCGTTCCTTGTGGCCGGGGATGTTCTTGGCCTTGGCGTAGTCGCTCCACTGCTTGATGAACGCGGTGTTGGCCGGGCTCTTGATCGACATGAAGTAGTTCCATGCCGCCAGGTGGCCCACCAGCGGCTTGGTGTCGACGCCGCGCAGTTCTTCTTCGCCGACCGAGAACGCCACCACCGGCACGTCGGTGGCCTTCAGCCCCTGGTTGCCGAGCTCCTTGTAGAACGGCACGTTGGAGTCGCCGTTGATGGTCGAGACCACCGCCGTCTTCTTGCCTTCGGCAGCGAACTTCTTGATCCTGGCGATGATCGACTGGTAGTCGCTGTGGCCGAAGGGGGTGTACTCCTCGATGATGTCGCTGTCGGCAACGCCCTTGGTCTTCAAGAAGGCGCGCAGGATCTTGTTGGTGGTGCGCGGGTAGACATAGTCGGTGCCCAGCAGCACCCAGCGCTTGGCCGATCCGCCGTCCTTGCTCATCAGGTACTCGACCGCCGGAATCGCCTGCTGATTCGGCGCTGCACCGGTGTAGAAGACGTTCTTCGACAGCTCTTCGCCTTCGTACTGCACCGGGTAGAACAGCAGCGCGTTCAATTCTTCGTATACGGGCAGCACCGACTTGCGCGACACACTGGTCCAGCAACCGAAGGTCACCGCGACCTTGTCCTGGCTCACCAGTTGGCGCGCCTTCTCGGCGAACAACGGCCAGTTCGAAGCCGGGTCGACCACCACGGCTTCGAGCTTCTTGCCGAGCACGCCGCCCTTGGCGTTGATCTCGTCGATGGTCATCAACGCAATGTCTTTCAAGACGGTTTCTGAGATGGCCATCGTTCCCGACAGCGAATGCAGCACGCCGACCTTGATGGTGGCCTGGGCATGCGCCAGGGTGGGCAGGCCCAGCACGCACGCGGCGGCGGCCAGCGCGGTGAGTGAGCGGCGGGTGAGAGACCAGCGGGTGAGAGGCAGGGTCATGGCAGGCAGGCTCCGGGCGGTCGTGGATGAATGACCTGGAGGCTACGGAGCCTGGGTGGGGCGGGCTATACGCAAGGTGGCGTAGGTGGCAACGGTCGCCTCGCCTGTCGGTCACCCGCCGCCGCCCTCTCGCAACCGCGTCGACGCCAGCCCCGCTGCCGCGGTTCGTGTTTCGACACCGAGCTTCTCGAACACATGCTCCAGATGCTTGTGCACGGTGCGCGGTGACAGCGACAGGATGTCGCCGATGTCGCGGTTGGTCTTGCCCTGGATCACCCAATGCAGCACCTCGGCTTCACGGGCCGTCAGCGGAAAGGCGCGGGCCAGCGCCTGCAGCTGCGCCGCTTCCGATTCCTGGCGCAGCACCACCAGCCATTCCTCGCCGGCCACCGCGTCTTCGTCCAGCGCGTGCATTGCGAAGGTCAGTCGTTGCGCCCCTGCTCCGACCGCCACCACGGTGAGCCCGTGCGCGGGTGCGCCGGCGCGGCGCCGCAGGGCCTCGCGCGCAACCCAGGCCATCACGGGCGCTGGCACCACGCTGTCGGGCGCGTCAGGAAAACGTGCCTGCAGCATCTCGCGCGCCAGCGCGGTCTGCCACAAGCGGCGGCCATCGCGTTCGCGCACCACCAGCGTGGCGTGGCCGAAAGCATCGAGCGCACTGCGCGCTTGCCGCTGCGAGCGCGCCGCGCGCAGGTGGCTTTCGATGCGGGCGATCAGCTCGCTGGTGCGCACCGGCTTGGTGACGTAGTCGACGACGCCAGCGCCGAAGGCGTCGACCACATGATGGCTCTCGGTCAGGCCGGTCATGAAGACGATCGGTATCGCCTGCGTGGCCGGGTCGCCTTTGAGCCGGCGCGCGACCTCGAAGCCGTCCATGCCCGGCATCACCGCGTCCAGCAGAACGATGTCGGGTCGCGTCAGCGCGGCCTGCGCCAGCGCCGCTGCGCCGCCGGTGGCGACGACGACGGTGTAGCCGGCCTCGTCGAGCGCGTCGTGCAGCATCGCCAGGTTGTCTGGCACGTCGTCGACGATCAGCACGATGTCGGCCGGGTTGTCGATGGCGGTGTCGTCGACAGCAGGGACACCGACGACAGGGACACCGACGGTAAGACTAGGCGTTGTCATGCGATGGCTCTTTCAAAAGCGCCTTCAACGCATCGAGTTCGAAGCGTGTGGCGTGGCCGCGCAGCCGGGCAACGAACGACGACGTGCAGGGGTGCGCCGCGTCGACCGCGTCCAGCTGCTGGCGCACGCCGCGCAAGTGGCCCCGCGCCACGCTGGCGCGCAAGGCATCCAGCGCTGCCGTCGGCGGGCGCTGCTCGGGCCGCGGTTCAGGCACGGGCTGGACGGCATGACGCCAAAACAGTTGCAAACGCGCACCGAGCCAGTCGAGCAGGTCTGCGCGGCGCACCGGCTTGACGAAGAAGTCCGCCGCAGCGATGCCGACATCGTTGTCGAGCGCGCGGTCAAAGGCGTTGGCCGAGACGATCGCCACCGGCACCGTCAGCACACCCGTCAGCACACCCGTCAGCACACCCGACAGCTGCAGCCGGCGCAGCGTTTCCCAACCGTCGATGCCGGGCATCGCCAGATCCATGAACACCGCATCGGGGCGCGGCAGTCGCGGGTCGTTCAGCCGGGCCAGCGCCGCCTCGCCGGATGCCACCCCTTCGACGATGAAGCCCAGCGGTTGCAGCAGGTCGGCCATCAAAGTGCCGTCGGTTTCTTCGTTGTCGACCACCAGGAGCCGGCGCGCCGGGCCTTCGAAACCGATGCGCTGCCCGGCAGGGCTCGCGTCCGGCATCGGGGCCGCCGACGTCGGCAGGAACAACCGCACACTGAAGCTGCTGCCCTGGCCTGGCGTGCTCGTCACCGTCAGCTCGCCGCCCATCAGCTCGGTCAGCATCTTGGCAATCGTCAGACCGAGCCCGCTGCCGCCACCCGCCGCCGCACCGCGCGCGAACGGTTCGAACACCCGCGCCAGTTCGTCGGCGCTCATGCCGGGGCCGGTGTCGACAATCTCGAAGCGCGCCATGTCGCGGGTGTGGCTCACATGAAACTCGACGCGACCCGTGGCGGTGAACTTGACGGCGTTGCCCAGCAGGTTGATCAGCGTCTGGCGCAGCCGCTGTTCGTCGGCGCGCACGACCACCGGCAAGTCGCCGAAGTGGCGCTCGAAACCCACCCCCTTGGACTGCGCCTGCAGCTCCATCAGGCGCGCCATGTCTTCGACCGCATCGGCGAAGCGCATCGGCGCCGGCTGCAGGCTCAGTTTGCCGGCCTCGATGCGCGCCAGGTCCAGCGTGCTTTCGATCAGGCCGAGCAGGTGGTCGCCGCCGCGCCGGATCACGCTCACCGCCTGGCGCCGGTGCGGCGGCATCGCCGCGTCTTCTTCCAGCAGTTGGGCATAGCCGAGGATGCTGTTCAACGGGGTTCGCAATTCGTGGCTGATGGCGGTGATGTAGCGCGTCTTGGCGCCACTGGCTGCGTCGGCCTGCGCCTTGGCCTGCTGCAGCTGCAGGTCGGTGCGCCGGTGCGATTCGATCTCTTCGAGCAGCGCCTGCGTCTGGCGCTGCGTTTCTTCCTGTGCCGCAATGCGGCTGCGCTGTGCCAGCACGATCCACCAGGCGACGATGCCCGCCACCAGCAGCAGCCCCATGCCGACATTCAGCACGCCCTGGCGCAGCATCGGTCCCAAATTCGCAGCCTGCTCGCCGATTGCCCGCTGACCCTGCAGGTGCAGCGCACCCAGCAACAGGGTCAGCACCGGCAGCACGCACACCATCAACAGCAGGTAGTGCGCGAGCCCGGCTTGCAGCTGCGGCGCCATGCGGCGCGGCAGCAGCCGACGCAGCAACGCCAGCCACTGCTCGGACAGCCGCGCCTGTGGCTTGCACAGGTCGTTGCAGCGGGCCTCCAGCGTGCAGCACAGCGAGCAGATGTTGGTCTGGTACGCGGGGCACCGGGCCATGTCGTCATGCTCGTATTCACGTTCGCAGACCCCGCACAGCACCAGCCGGCGGTAGCTGCCTTCGATGCCTGAGGTCTGTGTCGCAACCGGCGTCGCAACCGGTAGCGAAACCGGCACCGCAACGATCGGAATCGAGCGCCGCGCGATGTAGTAGCGCCCTTGCGTCGCCCAGGCAATCAACGGCGACGTGACGAACGCGGTGACGAGTGCGATCGCAGCCGAGAACGCCTGCGCCATCGCCCCGAAAGCACCCAGGTGCGCCGCCACCGACAGCACCGAAGCCAGACCCATCGCGCCGACCCCGACCGGGTTGATGTCGTACAGGTGCGCGCGCTTGAACTCGATCCCCGGCGGTGACCAGCCCATCGGCTTGTTGACGACCAGGTCGGCCACCACCGCCATCATCCAGGCGATGGCGACGTTGGCATACAGCCCCAGCACATGGCCGAGGGCGCTGAACAGGTTCATCTCCATCAGCACCAGTGCGATCGCGGTGTTGAAGACCATCCAGACGATGCGCCCCGGGTGGCTGTGGGTCAGGCGCGAGAAGAAGTTGCTCCACGCCAGCGAGCCGGCATACGCATTGGTGACATTGATCTTGAGCTGCGACACCACCACGAACAGCGCCGTGGCACCCACCGCCCAGCCGTAGCTGGCATGCAGCAGCGAGGCCACCATTTCGTAAGCCGCCAGGTACATCTGGTTCGGGTCGACAGCGCGCTCGACCGGCACCATGTGGGTAATGGCCAGGTAGGCCAGCAACGCGCCACCCAGCATCTTCAGCACGCCCGGAATGATCCAGCCCGGGCCGCCCATGAAGACCGCTGCCCACCAACGCCACTGCTTGCCGGGTTGCGGCTCGGGCATGAAGCGCAGGGTGTCGGCCTGCTCGCCCATCTGCGTGATCAATGCGATGCCGACCGTGGTGGCGCTGCCGAAGGCGAGCCACTCGAACGATGCCGCTTCGGCGTTGCCGTCGCCGGCGTAATGCATCAGCCCGTGGACGATCTCGGGCTGTTGCCACAGCACCACCGCATACGGCACCACCAGCATCACGATCCACAGGGGCTGGGTCCAGACCTGCAGCCGGCTGATCGCCGTGACGCCATGCGCCACCAGCGGCAGCACCACCAGCGCACACAGCAGATAGCCCCAGGCCGGCGGAATGTTCCACACCAGGTCCAGCGCATAGGCCATCACCGCGGCTTCGAGCGCGAAGAAGATGAAGGTGAAGCTGGCGTAGATCAGCGAGGTGATGGTCGAGCCGATGTAGCCGAAGCCGGCGCCACGTGTCAGCAGGTCCATGTCGACGCCGTGGCGCGCGGCATAGACGCTGATCGGCCAGCCGCAGAGGCCGATCACGAGCCCGGTGGCCAGAATCGCCAGCGCCGCATTGATGAAGCCGTGCTGCACCAGCAGCGTTGCCCCCACCGCTTCCAGGATCAGGAACGATGCGGCGCCGAAAGCCGTGTTGGCCACCCGCCATTCGCTCCACTTGCGGAAGGCGCGCGGCGTGAAGCGCAAGGCGTAGTCCTCGATCGTCTCGTCGCCGACCCAGCGGTTGTAGGCGCGCCGCTGGGGCAGGACGCGTTGGGTGGCTGAGAGCGAAGCGGGCGGCATGACCGGGTGCTATCAAGAATCGCACCAGCTCGACTACATTGGCACCCTTCCTGCAAGGCCTGCGCCGATGGAACTCACTCCACGCGAGAAAGACAAGCTGTTGATCTTCACCGCGGCGCTGCTGGCTGAGCGGCGCAGGGCCCGTGGCGTCAAGCTCAATTATCCGGAAGCGGTGGCGCTGATCAGCGCCGCGATCATGGAAGGCGCTCGCGATGGCGCCAGCGTCGCCAGCTTGATGAGCGACGGCAAGACGCTGTTGACCCGCGCCGATGTGATGGACGGTGTGGCCGAAATGATTCCCGACATCCAGATCGAGGCGACATTCCCTGACGGCACGAAGCTGGTGACCGTGCACCAGCCGATCGCATGAGATGCACAAGCGCACCAAATTGAGTCGTCTACGCATGATTCGGGGCGCTGCACGATGACGCCCGGCGAGTGGTTGATCGATGGCGCAGATCACGATCTGAACCCCGGCCGGCGCACCCTGACACTGGTGGTGCAGAACGCCGGCGACCGCCCGATCCAGGTCGGTTCGCACTACCACTTCGCCGAGACCAACAGCGCGCTGCAGTTCGACCGCAGCGCCGCGCGTGGCATGCGGCTGCACATCGCCAGCGGCACGGCAGTGCGTTTCGAGCCCGGCCAGCAGCGCACGGTGCAACTGGTCGACTACGGCGGTGCGCGCGCCGTGTGGGGCTTTCGCGGCGACGTGCAGGGGCCGCTGTGAAGCCCGTGAAGATCGACCGTCGCGCCTATGTCGAGATGTACGGGCCCACCACCGGCGACCGCGTGCGCCTGGCCGATACCGAACTCGTGATCGAAGTCGAACGCGACCTGACGCTGCTGGCCGGCGGCCATGGCGAAGAGGTCAAGTTCGGCGGCGGCAAGACCATCCGCGACGGCATGGGGCAAAGCCAGCGCAAGAACGGACCCGGTGCCGCCGATGCAGTCGACTGCGTCATCACCAACGCGTTGATCGTCGACGCGAGCGGCATCGTCAAGGCCGACATCGGGCTGCGGGGACAGCGCATCGCGGCCATCGGCAAAGCCGGCAACCCCGATGTGCAGCCGGGGGTCGACATCGTCATCGGCCCGGGCACCGAAATCATTGCCGCCGAAGGATTGATCGTCACGGCCGGCGGCATCGACAGCCACATCCACTGGATCTGCCCGCAGCAGATCGAGGAAGCGCTGATGGCGGGCATCACCACCATGCTCGGCGGCGGCACCGGGCCGGCCACCGGCACCTTCGCCACCACCTGCACACCGGGGCCCGGGAACATCGCGATGATGTTGCG
>JBDSMV010000016.1:0-17849 GCA_039915715.1 Rubrivivax sp.
TTTTGAGTTCGTGAGTTCGTGATCGCGTGGGTCCGTGCGGCGCGTCAGGCGCCCTCATGGTCGGGTACCGCCTGCCGCGCTGCCAGCGCCAGCCACAACCGCTAACACGACAAACGGCACCACACCCGCAGCCAAGATCGCAAGATCCACGACCCACGATCTCAGGGTTGACCCTGTGTTTTCGCATCTGCGGGTGAAAGCCCGTTGAAAGCGTGAACTGCCTAGAGTCCAATCCTTGCGACCCGGCACCGTACCGATGTCGACCCCACGACCCCTGATGGAGACCGACCCCATGATCCTCACACCCAAGCTTTCGAACGTGGCTTCCGCACTGGCGCTGGCTGCCTCACTCGCGACCTCGGTCGCCATCGCCGGCCCGCTCGACAAAACCGAATGCATCGCACCGGCCAAGCCCGGCGGCGGCTTCGATCTGACCTGCAAGCTGGCGCAGTCGGCGCTGATGGAAGGCAAATACATCAGCGACCCGATGCGCATCACCTACATGCCGGGTGGCATCGGTGCGGTGGCCTACAACGCCGTCGTGGCGCAGCGCCCGGGCGAGAACAACACCATCGTGGCCTACTCCGGTGGCTCGCTGCTGAACCTGGCGCAAGGCAAGTTCGGCCGCTACAACGAGAGTGACGTGCGTTGGCTGGCCGCGGTCGGCAGCGACTACGGCGCCGTGATCGTGGCGCAAGACTCACCGTTCAAGACCCTCAAGGATCTGGTGGCTGCGGTCAAGGCCGACCCCACCAAGGTGGTATTCGGCGCCGGCGGCACGGTCGGCAGCCAGGACTGGATGAAGGCCGCGCTGACCGCGCGCGCGGCCGGCATCAACCCGAAATCGATGCGTTTCGTGGCCTTCGAAGGCGGCGGCGAGGCCAGCACCGCATTGCAGGGCGGGCACGTGCAGGTGTACTCGGGCGATGCGTCAGAAGCCGACCAGCAGATCAAGGCCGGTGCCAAGATCCGCGTCCTGGCGGTGATGGCCGAGAAGCGCCTGGAAGGCGATCTGGCCAACGTGCCGACTGCCAAGGAGCAAGGCTTCGACATCGAGTGGCCGATCATTCGCGGCTTCTATGTCGGCCCGAAGGTCAGCGACGCCGACTACAAGGTCTGGGTCGACACCTTCAACAAGATGATGGCCACGCCGACTTACGACAAGATTCGCGCCGAGCGCGGGCTGTTCAAGTTCGCGCTGACCGGCGCCGAACTCGACAGCTACATCAAGAAGCGCGTGGCTGCGTACCGTGAACTGGCAGCCGAGTTCGGGTTGAACGTCGCCAAGTGAGTTCGGTGGTCCGGGCGGCGCCGCTTGCGCGCTGACGGGCCCGCCGGTCGAGACCTCAACGCCGCCCGTCTGCGGCACGAAGGCGAGCCATGAGTGATCGCATCTTGGGCGCTTGCTGCGTTGTCGCCGGCGTGGCCATGGCCATCGCCGCGCGCGACTATGCCGCGCCCATTTCTTATGAGCCGGTCGGCCCCCGTGCCTTCCCGTTGCTGCTCGCGGGCCTGCTCGCTGTCGGTGGCCTGTGGCTGGCGGTGCGGCCCGGGCCGCATGGCTTCGATCTGGCGCGCGCAAACTGGCGCCCCATCGGCTTGGCCGTGGTGGCGGTATTCATCTACACCGCACTGTTCCAGACCCTCGGGTTTCCGTTGGCGACTGCCTTGATGGCGGTGCCGGTGGGCCTGGCTTTCGGCGGCAGTTGGAAGCAGTCGCTGGTCGGCGGCATCGGCCTCGGGGTGGCGCTGTTCCTGCTGTTCGACAAGCTGCTGGATGTGGTGCTGCCCACCGGCTTGCTGTCGTTCATTTTCGGCGGAAGGTAAATGATGCCCCCATGCTTCCTGACGGTCGCTGCCCTGTGGTTGCCAAAACTCGGGGGCCTTCGCCTGCGGCCTGGCGAAGCCAGATCCGCGGCTCTAGCGGGTGGGCTCGCTGCGCTTCGCTCGCGCAGCGTGGCCCGCCTTGGCGCGGGTCCCGCCGGTCGCGTCGTCAGCTGGAGTCTCTAGATGGACACCTTCAACTACCTGATGAGCGGCTTCGCGGTCGCGCTGACACCCACCAACCTGCTGGTGGCCGCGATCGGTGCCTTCATCGGCACCATCGTCGGCATGCTGCCGGGTCTGGGCCCGATCAATGGCGTCGCGATTCTGATGCCGCTGGCCTTTGCGCTGAAACTGCCGCCGGAAACCGCATTGATCCTGTTGGCAGCGGTCTACATGGGTTGCGAATACGGCGGCCGCATTTCGTCGATCCTGCTCAATGTCCCGGGCGATGCCGGCGCCATCATGACCGCGCTCGACGGTCATCCGATGGCCAAGCAGGGGCTTGCTGGCGTGGCGCTGTCGATCTCGGCCTGGAGCTCGTTCGTCGGCTCGATCGTCGCCACCCTCGGCATCGTGCTGTTCGCACCGCTGCTGGCACGCTGGGCGCTGGCCTTCGGTCCGGCCGAATATTTCGCGTTGATGTGTTTCGCTTTCGCCTGCATCACCGGGCTGATGGGTGACGCGCCGTTGAAAGCCGCGCTGGCCGCGGTGATCGGGCTGTCGCTGTCGACGGTCGGGCTGGACTCGAACTCGGGCGTCTACCGCTTCACCGGCGGCGATGTGCACCTGTCGGACGGCATCCAGTTCATCGTGGTCGTGATCGGCGTGTTCTCGGTCAGCGAGATCTTGTTGATGCTGGAACAGCACCACACGAGCGGCGGGCTCATCAAGCTCACCGGCCGCAGCCTGTTCAACCTGAAAGAGCTGCTGCACACGGGCTGGGGCACGCTGCGGTCGGCGGTGGTGGGCTTCGTGGTGGGCGTGCTGCCGGGTGCCGGTGCCACCATCGCCAGCGCCATGACCTATTCGATGGAAAAGCGCATCGCCGGTGCCAGCGGTCGCTTCGGTGAAGGCGACATTCGCGGCGTGACCGCGCCCGAAGCCGCCAACAATGCGTCGGCCGCCGGTTCGTTCGTGCCGATGCTGACGCTGGGGGTGCCGGGGTCGGGCACCACCGCGGTGATGGTGGGTGCGCTCTCGCTCTACAACATCACACCGGGGCCAGCGCTGTTCACGCAGAACCCGACGCTGGTGTGGGGCTTGATCGCATCGCTGTTCGTGGCCAACGTGATGTTGCTCTTGATCAACATTCCGATGGTGGGCGTGTTCGTGAAGGTGCTGCAAGTGCCGAACTGGATGCTGGTGCCGGGCATCCTGGCCGTCAGCGCGGTGGGCGTGTATTCGGTGCATGCCACCACCTTCGACCTGGTGCTGATGGCCGGCCTGGGCGTGGTCGGCTGGGCATTGCGCAAGCAGGGGGTGCCGATGGCGCCGTTGATCCTGGGCTTCGTGCTCGGCGACCTGATGGAGCAGAACCTGCGCCGCGCGCTGTCGATCACCAACGGCGAACTCGGCATCCTGATCGAAAGCCCGATCTCGATCGGTTTGTGGATCGGTGCCGCGCTGATGGTGATCGTGCCGCAGGTGCTGCGGCTGCGCCGGGTTCGCACCGATCGCATGCGAACGGTCTGAGCCGTCCCTGTCGCGGGTGGCCGTGGGTGGCTGCTACTGCGCAGCCGCCGCTGACGCGGTCGCTTCCCCTGCCGCCTTCATGGCCTGGTCCATGCCTTCCACGATCTGCTTTTGCTGCGCCTGCGCCTGCCTGGCCTGCTGTGCCTGCAGCGTGCCCACCGTGGCCGCGGTGCCGGCGACTTCGGCGCCGCAGCCGCCCAGCAGTGCTGCCGCGGAGCAGAAGGCGGCAACATGGGTGGCAACACGGGTGACAAGCGGGCCGGCATCAAGGGCGGCTCGGCGCGCCACGATCGGGCTTTTCATCTGAGGCTTACCGGCTGCGGTCGAGCGGCCGATTGTGGCGCTTGCCACGCAACCAGAGGGTGCCGCTGGACATCGACCTGCCCCATCATCGGGCGCTCGGTCACAGGTCTGTGGAGTCGCGATGAAACTTGCCATCTGGGCCAGCGCAGCGCTGGTGACGTTCTCTCCGCTGGCTTCCGAGGCGGTGCAGCTCACGGCCCTGTACACCCCGCTGACCAGCACGACCTGGAAAGTCGACCTGACGCTGAGCAACAACGACCCCACGCTCGTCAGCCCCTCCAATCCCGGTGGCGTCGTTTCCGAATTCACGGTCTTCTTCCCGTTCGCGCGTTACACCCACCTGTCGAGTCTGGCTGCACCGGCTGCGTGGGACGCCCTGGTGATTCAGCCCGACAGCAGTCCTTCTGACGGCTATGTCGACTACCTGGTCGGTGCCGCTGCGGCGCCGTTGGGCATCGGCCAGAGTCTCGGGGGCCTGTCGATCGGTTTCACCTACAGCGGCGCGGTGGCGCCCGGTGCCCTGACCTACACGGTGGTCGATCCGACCACCTTCGCCACCCTGTTCCAGGGTCAGGCCGTGGTCGTACCTGAACCCGAAGCGTCCGCGCTGTTGTTGTTGGGTCTGCTGGGGCTGGGTGCATGGGTCTGGCGCCAGCCCGCGCGCCGCCCCGCGAAAGGGAGCTTCTGATGCAAACGCCGCTGACTTCCACCGCGCCCCGGGCCCCACAGGCGATGTTCAACGCCGTGACAGCGCTCGGGTTTGCACTCACGCTTGCGGCCACGCTGGCAGCCTGCGGCGGCGGCAACAGCGGCGAACCCGCTGCCAGTGGCAAGGCGACTGCGCTGTCGGCGTCGCGCGGGCCGCTGGCTGCCGATGCCAAGGGCGGCCTTTTGGCCGCCACCGCAGCGGTCGTCGCGGTCGAGAAGATCGCCGAAGCCCGCGTCGGCCGCGCAGCCTACGACTACACCTTCAGGATCACGGTCCAGAACGGCGCGGTGGCGCAGAACGCTGTCACTGCCACTTTGGTGGCCGTGGGGGCGGGGGCGACGATTCTCGACGGATCTTCGGCGGTCGGAAACCTGGCAGCCAACGCCTCGGCCACGCCCGCCGACACCGTCACCGTGCGACAGGACCGCACCGTCGCGTTCGACGCCGCGGCATTCGCATGGACGGTCGCTGGCACACCGGTGCCCACCATCGTCTTCGACCCTGCGCTGTGCGCGCTGCAAGCCGGTGCACCCTACCAACAGACCGTCGGCCTCAATGGCACCAACATGATGGTGACATCGGCCGACACCCAGGCCTCGATGGCCGGTTGCAAGGTGCTTGCAACCGGTGGCACCGCGATCGACGCCGCCATCGCAGTGCAGGCCCTGTTGGGGGTTGCCGAACCCTTCGCCTCGGGCATCGGTGGTGGCAGCGTCATCACCTACTACGACGCCACATCGAACACCGTGCACACCTACGACGGCTTCTCGGCCGCGCCGGCCACCACCGGCGGGGTCGCCGACATCTACCGGGCGGTGGCGCAGGACGTGTCGAACACGCCGCCCTTCAACAACTGCAAGTCCGGTTTGGCAGCCGGTGCCAGCATCTCCTCGCAGCAAGGCAACACCAACATCTCAGCGCGCGCCTTCGGGGTGCCGGGCACGCTGAAGGTACTGGACCTGGTCCACCGCCGTTACGGTCGCACACCGTGGGGCCAGTTGTGGGCCGACGCGATCGCGCTGGCCGACAACGGCTTCCCGATGACACCCTACATGTACAGCACCCTCTATGGCGTCACCGGTGGGGTCGATGAAGAAGGCAATCCGGTGCTGGTCGGCGCCGGGGTGCCCGCGTGGTCCAACTCGGCCGGAACCGTCAAGGGCGCCGCACGTTGCAGGTACCCCGACATCAAGGCTCGCTATTGCGAGCCGACCGACCCCGGCCAGCAGCTGCCGCTGGCGATCGGCACCCTGATCCGCAACCCCGAGTTGGCCCAGACCCTGGCACGCGTGCGTGATGGCGGTGCAACCGCGTTCTACGACCCGAGCGGGCCGATTGCGCAAGCCGTGATCGCCAAGGTCACGGCCGGGCAATTGCCGTGCAAGTCGATCCTGCCATCGGCCGGCACGGTGGCCAACCCGTCGGTGGCGACCACGATCGCTGCGATCCCGAGCCTGATGACCGCAGCCGACTTCGGAACCTACCGGGCGGTCGAACGCGAACCGCTGGTGGGCACGCGCTTTGGTCAGACCATCTACACCCAGCCGGCGCCGTCGTTCGGCGGCGTGGTGCAGCTCTACACGCTCGGCGTCCTCGAACGCAAGGGCCTGCCCGGTGCGGCGCCGGTGTTCAACGGCCTGCCGTTCGTGCATCTGGCCACCGAAGCGAGCCGGCTCGCGAACGCCGACCGCCGCAACATCGTTGGCGACCCGGCTTACTCCAACACCAATGCGCGCATCGACGTGTTGTTGTCTTCGGCGTATCTCGATTCACGCGCCGCATTCGTCACCAACACGGCGCTGGGCGCGGTGCCGGTAGGCGGCGTGGCCGACGGCATCCCGCCGTTCGTTCCGTTCACGCCGCCGCCCCCCGCCGGCTCGAAGGCCAAGGCCAAAGGCAGCGCACCACCGCAGAGCGAAGACTTCAACACCACCAGCAACGTCGCGGTGGTCGACGGCTACGGCAATGCACTGTCGATGACGACCACCATCAACACCCACTGGGGTGCGCACATCGAAGCCGCCGGCATCATGCTCAACAACGTGATGTCGAACTTCTCCGCCAGCACGCCGGGACTCGATGTCAATGGCTATGCGGCCTACAAGCGGCCCCGCAGTTCGATCTCGCCGTCGATCGCGTTCGACGCCAATGGCCGACTCAGCATGGTCTGGGGTTCGGCTGGTGGCGGACCGATCCCCGACTACATGGTCAAGACCTTCCTCGGCACCAAGGTCTACAGCCTCGGCATCCAGACCGCCATCAGCGCCGACAACTGGACCGGCCAGAACGGCATCGCCCAACTCGAACTCGGCAAGCCGATCGTCGACTTGGTCGACGCGATGATCGCGACCTATGGCAACACGGCGGCCACTGTCGGTGCGATCGGGCTCACCAGCGGGTTGAGCGGCATCGATGTCGGCTACGACCTCGACGGTTTGCCGGTCTACACAGGTGCGTCTGACCCGCGTCGCAACGGTGCGGCGGTCGGATACTGAGCAGCTCGATGACGGTGATCAACCCGGAAACCACCTATCGGTTTCCGACGGGCCGGTCACGCAGCGTGTGATAGGCCGTGGTGCCGTGGTGGTGCCCAACGGCAGACTGGCACACGGCCAGGACGCCCGTACCCTGCCGCATGCCTCACATCACGGTGGGGCAAGGCCCGCGGTCGCGGCCGGCACCGGCACTGCTCAGGCGGTAAACAGCCCCTGGTGCTGTTCGCGCAGCAGGTTCTTCTGCACTTTGCCCATCGTGTTGCGCGGCAACTCTGCCACCACGTAGATCTGCTTCGGAACCTTGAAGCGGGCGATCTGCGACTTCAATGTGGCGGTGATCGCATCGGCGTCGAGCACCACTCCGGCGCGCGCCACCACCACCGCCACCACCGCTTCGCCGAAGTCGGTGTGCGGCACACCGATCACCGCCGACTCGGCCACCCCGGACAACTCGTTGATGACGGCTTCGACCTCGGCCGGGTAGACGTTGTAGCCGCCGCTGATGATCAGATCCTTGCTGCGACCGACGATGGTGACGGTGCCGTCGGCGTCCAGCTTGCCGACATCGCCAGTCTTGAAGTAGCCGTCGGCGGTGAACTCCTGGGAGGTCTTTTCGGGCATCTGCCAGTAGCCCTTGAAGATGTTGGGACCGCGCACCTGGATGCCGCCGATCTCGCCCGCTGCCAGCGGCTGGCCGCCGTCGTCCTGCACCCGCACGTCGACCCCCGGCAGCGCCAGCCCAACGGTGCCGCCGCGGCGCGCGCTTTCCGGGCGGTAGGGGTTGGACGTGAGCATCACCGTTTCGCTCATGCCGTAGCGCTCCAGGATCGTGTGGCCGGTGCGGTCGCGCCAGGCGTTGAAGGTTTCGATCAAGAGCGGTGCCGACCCGCTGACGAAGAGGCGCATGTGGCGGCAGGCCTCACGCGTCAGCAGCGGTTCGGCCAGCAGCCGCACGTACAGCGTCGGCACCCCCATGAAGACCGTGGCTTCGGGCAGCCGGGCAGCCACGGCACGGGCGTCGAAGTGGCTGAACCAGATCATCTTGCTGCCGTTGAGCAGCGCGCCGTGTGCGGCCACGAACAGGCCGTGCACGTGAAAGATCGGCAGCGCGTGAAGCAGCACGTCATCGCCGCCATCCTCATCGTCATTGGCGCGGCGCCAGCCCCAGTGCGTCTTCAACACCTGCGCGTTCGACAGCAGGTTGCCATGGGTCAGCATCGCGCCCTTGCTGCGCCCGGTGGTGCCACTGGTGTAGAGGATGGCGGCCAGGTCGTCGGCACTGCGCGCAACCGGGGTGTGCTGATCGGCCTGGTAAGCCGCACGGTCCAGCAAAGTGCCCGTGCGGTCGGCATTCAGGGTGTAGACATGCGTGGTGCCGGCGCTGAAGGCGAGCTTGCTGATCCAGCCGAAATGGGTGCCGCTGCAGACGAACACCGCGGGCTTGGCGTCGCCGATGAAGTAGCCCAATTCCGCCGCCTGGTAGGCGGTGTTCAACGGCAGGTAGACATGGCCGGCACGCAGCACCGCCAGGTACAGCATCAGCGCTTCGACACTCTTGTCGGTTTGCGCGGCGATGCGCGAATTCGGTGCCAGCGCCAGTGACTGCAGCAGGTTGGCGATCATCGCCGTGCCGCGCTCGATGTCGCTCCAGGTGTAGTGCAGTGGCTCGGGCGTGTCGGCGGTTTCGATGGCCGTGCGGTCGAGTGCTGCGGGAAACTCGGCCCGCAGCGCGGTGTAGAGGTTGTGGTCGAGGGTGGTCATCGGGGCGGTCGTTGAAGCGCAATCGGCGCGGGTTCGGATGTCGCTGGACCAGGCTCAGACCGCGTTGCCGACAGCACGCGAGCGGGTCACCTCGCCCTTGCGGAAGCGGGCATGGCTGGCTTCGAGCTGGGTCAGGTCGTAGCGGTAGTTGACCATCACCCCGAACGACTGCTTGAGCCCGTGCGGGCTCAGGTTGCCGCGCAGGTTGATGCGTTCCAGCCGGGCGCCGTTGTCGAGGTGGAAACGGGCCACCGGGTCTCCGGCGGGGGTCGGCGACAGCGCCAGCAGATAGGCGCTGCACCACAGGCGCAGGGCGTCGGCGCCGGGGGCTTGCAAGCGCTCGTGCACCGCCGGGCTCTGCAGCGCCGACAGGTCGCCGTCGCAGCGCTCCAGCAGCAGCTTGCGGGCCTGCACCAGTTCGGACATGGCACCCTTGCGCATCGGTGGCAGGGTGGCCAGGTCGGGGTCGGACAGAAACCAGCGCGCGAAGCCGGGGATCGGCGACAACGTGCAGAAGGTCTTCAGCTGAGGCAGTTCGCGTTGCAACTGCTGCGCCACGGTCTTGATCAGGAAGTTGCCCAGCGACACCCCGCGCAGCCCGGGTTCGCAGTTGCTGATGCTGTAGAAAGCCGCCACGCGGAAGCGGTCTTCGCGCGTCGGTGTGCTGTTCTTGTCGATCAGCGGAGCGATGGCGTCGGGCACCTCTGCCAGCAGCGCCACTTCCACGAAGATCAGTGGCTCGTCGCCCAGTTGCGGGTGGAAGAACGCGAAGCAGCGGCGGTCGGGTTGCAGACGGCGGCGCAGGTCGTCCCAGCCGTCGATGGTGTGCACCGCTTCGTGGTGAATGATGCGTTCCAGCAGTTGCGCCGGGCTCTGCCAGTCGACGCGTTTCATCTGCAGGAAGCCGGGGTTGAACCACGAGCCCAGCAGGTGCTGCAGATCGGATTCGAGTGCTGCCAGCTCGGGCCGGGCCTTCAACTTCGGCAACAGCGCGCGCCGCAGCGCCAGCACGGCTGCTGTGCCGCCGGGACCCCGGTTCAGGCGCCGCAACAGTTCCTGGCGCGGGGGCTCGGCTGCGGCAGTGAGGGCCATCAGCGTGCGGGCGCCTGGCGCTGCCGCATAAGCCTCGGCACAACGCAGCACCGTCGTCGGATCGGGGCTGAGGTCGTTGGCCAGGAAATCGAAGTACCCGTCCAGCTGCGCATCGTCCAGGCCATCGAGGCGGTCGATCAACTCGCCGGTGACGGTCATGCCGCCGAGTTCGGCGTCGTCTGACAGCAGGTGCTGGCTGTCCTGCGTGAGGCGCCGCAGGCTGCGCGCGGTGCGTTGCCGCAAGGCGGCTTGTCGAAGCTCGTCGAGCATGGTGTGTGCGGCAGGCGTTAGGGTTTCACGTTCAACAAGACGGGCACCGTCTGTTCCACCGCCACCCGCACCAGCAGTTGAAGATTCGCCATCTTGTAGTCGTTGCTGACCGAGTCCCAGGGGTGGCCGCTGTCGGTGGACACCGGTGCGATGTCGAGCCGTGAATCCGTCACCGGTTGCGTGGCCAACACGCGGCCATCGCGCAGATCGACCGGGCTCAGATTCAGGTACGCGAATGTCGGCAGGAAGCCTTGTGCCGACTCACCCTTGTCGACATTGCGAATGACTGTCGTGCGCTCGACATAGAAACCAGGGCCCGTGATGCGCCCCGACCCGAGCCGGTTGTCCAACGCCTGGAAGTTGGTGTCAGCCTCGCGGCGGTTGATCAGCGGCAGACGCGTCGAGCCCTGCTGTTTCAGCGCGGCTGCCAGGTCGGCTGGCAGCTGCAGCATCTGGCCGACCACCGGGTTGCCAATGGCGGAGAACAGTTCGACGTCCAGTGGCGAAACCATGAACACCGGTGCGCCAGGCGCGGCACGATTCAGCGCCCGCTGGGTGGCCAACAGCGCGACCTTGTCGAGTGCACCTCCGGTCAGGTTGATGCGGCTGCGAAGGTTGCTGTCGAGCCGGGTGCCGGTCTGTTCCTTGAAGCCGACCACCTGCAACTGCTGGCCCACTTCGGAAACCACGGCATACGAGGGCGCAGCTGCAGCGGGTGGCGTTTGCGCGCCGGCGACAAGCGCTGGCATCCACAGCAAGCCGAAGAACCCTCGAACGGTGTTGAGCATGCTGCCTCCTGTTGCGCATCCGCAAACCGTCATTCTGAAGGCTGACGGGTCGCTGGCAGCGTGCTCCCGAGGCTCGGCAGCCATCGGTGTTTGCCCGATGGCACGATCTCGATGCAGGCGGTGAACTCACGTCCATCCGCGGGCATCGCTCGATGCCCGCCATCGAACTCCAAACCGAGGCGCAAGACACCGATGAATTCATTCGTTCAACAACCCCACCCTACCGGTCGCGGCCGCACTGCAGTGGCGTTGGCTGTCGGCGCGATGCTGTCTGCCTGCGGCGGCGGCAGCACCACCATCACCAGCGGTCTGGGCGACTACGAAGTCAACGTGGCACCGGGATTTGCCCGCAGCATCACCACGACCACTTATGACGGCAGTACCGACGACCTGCTGACCGCCGGGCTCGGCCGCGCGGGGCTGCTGTCGACCGCGGCCGCGCCGCCGGTATCGGCCACACCCACCGCGCCCGAGTTGCGGCGGCTGGCGATCTACATCAACTACCGCGCCATCGTCGACACCACCGCAAATGGCGGCTACGGCACGTTGTACGGACCGAACGTCAGCATCACGGGCGTGGCCGGCAGCGGCGACGGCAAGATTGCCGGCCGCGAAACCATTGCTTATGCCGACGACGGCAGCGGCAAGCAGAACGTGACGATGATGGTGCAGGTGCCGGTGGGGTTCGACGCGGCGGCGCCGTGCATCGTCAGCGGCACCTCGTCGGGATCGCGCGGGGTCTATGGCGCGATCGGCTCGTCCGGCGAATGGGGCTTGAAGCACAACTGTGCCGTCGCCTACAGCGACAAAGGCACCGGCAGTGGCGTGCACGACCTGCAGGCCAACACCGTCAACCTGATCGACGGGCGCCGCAGCGGTGCGGCAGCAGCGGGCATCGAGTCGAACTTCACGGCCCGGCTGACCGACACCGAACGCAATGCTTTCAATGCAGCCACGCCGAACCGCTTCGCCGTCAAGCATGCCCACAGCGAACAAAACCCCGAGAAGGACTGGGGGTTGCACACGCTGCAATCGATCGAGTTCGCGTTCTATGTGCTGAACCAGCAGTACGGCACCCTGCTGCCCGACGGTCGCCGCACCAAGGTCATCCGGCCCGCCAACACCCTGGTGATCGCCTCCAGCGTATCCAACGGCGCCGGTGCGGCACTGGCCGCAGCCGAGCAGGACACGGCCGGTCTGATCGACGGCGTTGCCGTCAGCGAGCCCAACATCCAGCTGCCGCCCAGCACCACCCTGCGCATCGAACGCGGGGCCCTGCCGGCCTACACCGGCGGCAGCAAGGCGCTGTATGACTACTTCAGCCTGGGCAACCTGTTGCAGCCGTGCGCGGCGTTGGCGCCTTCTGCGGCCACCGGTGCCTTCGGCTTCACCGGAGCCACTGCGTTCGGCGCTGCCAACCGATGTGCGGCACTGGCCGCCGCCGGGCATGTGACCGGCAGCACCACCGCAGCCCAGGCCGCCAATGCGCTGGCCCGGTTGCGCAGCTATGGCTGGGAGCCCGAGTCGGACGAACTCCATCCTTCGCACTGGCTGTTCGCATCACCGGCCATCGCGGTGACCTATGCCAACACCTACGGGCGCTTCCGCGTCACGGCCAACCTGTGCGGGTTCAGCTTTGCGGCGATCGACGCTGCGCAGTCACCGGCGCCAGCGCCGGCGGCTGGCATTGCCACGATCTTCAGCACCGGCAACGGCGTCCCGCCAGCGGCACCGATCCAGCTGATCTACAACAACAGCGTCGGCGGCGCGCGCAACCACGGGGCGGCCACGTCACCATCGACCAACAGCGCCGACTTCGCCTATGACGGTGCAAATTGCCTGCGCTCGCTCTGGACGGCGCAGACGGTGGCTGCAAGCGCGGTGCGCACCGGCGTGGCCGAGGTGTACCGCACTGCCAACCTGCGCGGCAAACCGGCGATCGTGGTGCACGGGCGCAACGATGCGTTGATTCCGGTCAACTTCAACTCGCGACCCTATCTGCTGCGCAACAGCCAGGTCGAGGGGGCGTCCAGCCAGCTGCGCTACATCGAGGTCACCAACGCCCAGCACTTCGACTCGTTCCTGCCGTTTGCCGGCTTCGACACGCGCTACATCCCGCTGCACCTGTACTTCATCCGCGGCCTGGATGCAATGTGGGCGCATCTCAAGAACGGTACAGCGCTGCCGGCTTCGCAGGTGGTGCGCACCGTGCCGCGGGGTGGCGTGCCGGGCGCAGCGCCGCTGCTGACAGCGGCGCAGGTGCCACCGATTTCGGCGACTCCGGTGGCCGCCAACGCCATCACGATCCAGGGATCGACGTTGCGCGTGCCGGACTGAGACTCCGCTCAGGGCTTGGCTGCTGACGCGGCGCCCATCGCCTGGGTGGCCGGCGCCGAAGCTGGCGTGCGCACTGTCAGCTCGCGCAACACGCCGCCCCCTTCGACGCTGCCGCTGGTGGTGCCGGCGCCGCTCATGCGCGCCAGACAAGCGGTCTTCTGGTCGCCCGGCAGCGCATCGCAGCGTGCCCTGGCGTTGGCGCCGTAGGTGGCGTCGGGTTTGGCGAGCCCGTTGCGAGCGGCTTCTTCCTTGGCCGCGCCGGCTTCCTTCATGCAGGTCTTGCGGTCTTCGGCATTGGTCTTGGTCGCACAGGCTGCGGTTTCGGTCTTGTAGCGCTGCTGGGCCGTGGCATCGGCACCGGCGGCGTGCGCGGTCAAGGGGATGCAGGCTGCAAGGGCCGCGCTGACGAGAAGCCGGTGGAAGGCCGTGGGGCCGGTTGCCTGTTTGCGTGGGTTCGTCATGCTTCGCTCCGATGATGGGTCTGGCAGCGTCAGCCCATTTGCCACGACACGGCGTCGGATCGGGGCCCCGCGATGGGGGCGTCGCGGCGCTGCCGCGTGTAGGCCTGATCCTGCGACGCCCTCTGCATGCCCGCACTGCCGCCGCAGCCGGACCCGATCCCTACAATTCCCCGCCTTGCCGTACAGAAGGTCTCCATGACATCGGGAGTGATCCGCATCCGCGGTGCGCGCCAGCACAACCTGAAGAACCTCGACCTGGACATCCGCACCGGCGAGATGACGGTGGTCACCGGCCCCAGTGGGTCGGGCAAGTCGAGCCTGGTGTTCGACACTTTGTATGCCGAAGGCCAGCGGCGCTATGTCGAAACCTTCAGCGCTTATGCGCGCCAGTTCCTGGACCGCATGGACCGGCCGGCGGTCGACCGCGTCGACGGCGTGCCGCCGGCGATTGCGATCGATCAAACGAACCCGGTGCGCACCAGCCGCAGCACGGTCGGCACCATGACCGAGCTCAACGACCACCTGAAGCTGCTGTTCGCGCGCGCGGCGCAACTGTTCGACCAGGACACGGCGCTGCCGGTGCGGCACGACACGCCGCAAACGATCCTTGAAGATCTGCAGCAGCGGGTCGCCGCTTTCGGCACCCGCGCCAGCGCAGGCGACGACCCGGCGAACGAGCCGCGCTTGATCTTCACCTTTCCGGTCGAGTTGCCGGCCGACACCACGGCCGAGCAGCAGGAACAGTGGCTGGCGGCCAGCGGCTTCACCCGCGTGCATGCCGAAGCCGTCGACGGCACCCGCAAGCGCCTGCAGGTGGTGGCCGACCGGCTGCGCCTGTCGCGTGCCGAGCCGGTGCGGGTGATGGAAGCGATCGAGCTGGCGCTGAAACGCGGCAGCGGCCGCCTCACTGTGCATGCATCGACTGCCGATGGCGTTGAACAGGCGCCGTGGAAGTACAGCACCGGCCTGCATTGCCCGGAAAGCGACCGCCGCTATGCCGACCCGCAGCCATCGATGTTCAGCTTCAACTCGGCCTATGGGGCCTGCGACACCTGCCGCGGCTTCGGCCGCATCATCGGAGTCGACCTGGGTCTGGTGATTCCCGATGCCCGCAAGACACTCCGCAACGGCGCCATCAAGACCCTGCAGACCCCGGCCTGGAAAGAGAACCAGGAAGACCTGATCCGCTATGCCGGTGATGCCGGCATCCCGCGTGACACCCCGTGGTCACAACTGACCCAAGCCCAGCGCGACTGGGTCATCGAAGGCTCACCGAACTGGACCGGCAAGTGGCAGAGCCAGTGGTACGGCGTCAAGCGCTTCTTCGGCTATCTGGAAAGCAAGGCCTACAAGATGCACATCCGCGTGCTCTTGTCGAAGTACCGCAGCTACACGCCGTGCCCGGCTTGCGGCGGTGCGCGGCTGAAGCTGGAAGCGTTGCTGTGGCGCATGGGCGGCAAGCCCGGCGCCGACGACGTGCTGCCGCCGGTGCAGCGATTCCTGCCGGTGGGCGTGCCCTGGTCCCGCGACCAGCTGGAAGCCCTGCCGGGGCTGAATCTGCCCGATCTGATGCAGCTGTCGATCGATCGGCTGCGGCGTTTCATGGAAGGGCTGAGCCTGCCGTCGAGCCTGCTCGACGACGCGCTGAAGCTGTTGCTGGACGAGGTGCGAACGAGGCTCAAGTACCTGTGCGATGTCGGTCTGGGCTATCTGACGCTCGACCGCCAGAGCCGCACGCTGAGTGGCGGCGAGGTGCAGCGCATCAACCTGACCACTGCGCTCGGCACGTCGCTGGTCAACACCATGTTCGTGCTCGACGAGCCCTCGATCGGCCTTCATCCGCGCGACATGAACCGCATCGTGCAGGCCATGCACCGGCTGCGCGATGCCGGCAACACGCTGGTGGTGGTCGAGCACGACCCGGCGGTGATGCTGGCGGCCGACCGCCTGATTGACATGGGCCCGGGACCCGGTGAACGCGGCGGCCAGATCGTCTATGACGGCACCCCCGACGGTGCGCGGCAGGCCGACACCCTGACCGGGGCCTACCTGGGTGGCCGCAAGCTGGTGAGTTCCGGCTACAAACGTTTGGTCGATGCTGCGACCCCAAAGCTGATTCTGGAAGGGGCGCGCGAACACAACCTGCGCAACGTCACCCTGACCTTGCCACTGCAGCGCCTGGTGTGCGTCACCGGGGTTAGCGGCTCGGGCAAGAGCACCCTGGTGCAGGACGTGTTGTTCCCGGCACTGGCGCGCCATTTCGGCAAGGCCACCGAAACCCCGGGCGCGCATGACCGTTTGCTGGGTGCCGACCACCTGGCAGAAGCCGTCTTCGTCGACCAGAGCCCGATCGGCAAGACCGCGCGCAGCAACCCGGCGAGCTATGTCGGCGCTTTCGACGAGCTGCGCAAGCTGTTCGCCGACCTGCCGCTGGCGCGAGAACGCAGCTACAGCGCCAGCACCTTCAGCTTCAACGCCGGTGACGGCCGCTGCCCGACCTGCGGTGGCAGTGGTTTCGAGCATGTCGAGATGCAGTTTCTGTCTGACGTGTACTTGCGCTGCGACGACTGCGACGGCCGCCGCTATCGGCCGGAAATTCTCGATGTGAAGATCGTGCGCGGGCCGATGCAGCTGTCGATCGCCGATGTGCTGGACCTGACCGTGGCCGAAGCCGCGCACTGGTTTCAGAACGACCGCGAAGTGGTGGCGCGGCTGCAGCCGATCGTCGATGTCGGCCTCGACTATGTGCGGCTGGGGCAGCCGGTGCCGACCTTGTCGGGTGGCGAAGCGCAGCGTCTGAAACTGGCCGGCTTTCTGGCCGATGCGGCATCCAAGCCCTGGCAGCCGGTGGCCAAGCGCGGCACCCTGTTCCTGTTCGACGAGCCCACCACCGGGCTCCACTTCGACGACATCGCCAAGCTGATGCGGGCTTTGCGCAAGTTGCTGGACGCCGGCCATTCGCTGCTGGTGATCGAGCACAACCTGGACGTGGTGCGGGCAGCAGACTGGGTCGTCGATCTGGGACCCGACGGCGGCGAAGCGGGCGGCGAGATCGTCGCCACCGGCACGCCCGACGACATCGCTGCCCATCCGACCTCGCACACCGGCGCGGCGCTGCGCGACTATGCGCAAGCGCTGGGCTTCGGTACCGCCAAAGCCGAAGAGGGCCGGGCGCTGCAGACCGTGCTGCGTGAAGCGCGCAAGGAACGCAGCGCACAGCAACAGGCGCAAGACAACGCGATCCGCATCGTCAACGCCAGGGAACACAACCTGAAATCGCTGAGCGTGGACATCCCGCGCGGCAGCTTCAACGTGGTCACGGGCGTGAGTGGTTCAGGAAAAAGCACGCTGGCATTCGACATCCTGTTCAACGAAGGCCAGCGGCGATATCTGGAAAGTCTGAACGCCTACGCCCGCAGCATCGTGCAGCCGGCCGGGCGGCCGGAAGTGGATGCGGTGTACGGCATTCCGCCGACGGTGGCGATCGAGCAGCGCTTGAGCCGCGGTGGCCGCAAGAGCACCGTTGCGACCACGACCGAGGTCTGGCATTTCCTGCGCCTGCTGTGGGTCAAGCTGGGCCTTCAGCATTGCATCCACGACGGCGCACCGGTCAAGGCCCAAAGCACCGACAGCATCGCCGCGCAGATGCTGCGGCAACCGAAAGACGGCGGCTATCGCGGGCAACAGATCGGTTTGCTGGCACCGCTGGTGGTCAACCGCAAGGGTGTCTACACCGACCTCGCCAAGTGGGCCAAGGCGCGGGGCCACACGCACCTGCGGGTCGATGGCGAATTCCTGTCGCTGGCGCCGTTCCCGCGGATCGACCGTTTCAAGGAGCACACGCTTGAATTGCCGGTCGGCGAGATCGTGGTCGCAGCGGAGAACGAAGCCGCATTGCGCGGGCTGTTGAGCAAGACCCTGGAGCTCGGCAAGGGCGTGTTGCACCTGCTGCATCCGTTGGACGGACTGGCCGTGGCGATGGAGCAGGGCACAGGTTTAGGCATCGGCGAGGTCAAGGTGTTTTCGACCAAGCGCGCCTGCCCGGTGTGCGGTACCAGCTACCCCGAACTCGACCCGCGCATGTTCAGCTACAACAGCAAGCACGGCTGGTGCA
>JBDSMV010000212.1:0-9466 GCA_039915715.1 Rubrivivax sp.
GCCGTGAAGAGGTGATTCAGTATGTCTACCGCAAATACGGTCGCCACCGCGCCGCGTTGACGGGGGTCGTCATCAGCTACCGCCCGCGCTCGGCGTTGCGCGACATGGGGCGGGCCCTCGGCATCGACCTGGACCGCATCAACAGCGTTTCCAAGAGTCAGCACTGGTTCGACGGCCGCACCGTGCAGGAAGAACGCCTGCTCGAAAACGGCTTCGACCCCGACTCGCCGCTGTGCAAGTTGTGGATGGAGCTAACGGCCACGTTGATCGGCTTTCCGCGCCACCTGAGCCAGCACCCCGGCGGCTTCGTGATCGCGCGCGACGACTTGTCGCAACTGGTGCCGGTGGAAAACGCCGCCATGGTCGACCGCAGCGTGATCCAGTGGGACAAGGACGACCTGGACACCCTCGGTCTGCTGAAGGTCGACCTGCTGGCGCTCGGCATGCTCAGCGCCATTCGCCGCGCGCTGACTTTGGTCGGCGACAAGCTCGGTGCCCCGATGGCGCTGCACCAGGTGCCGCAGAAAGACAAGCCGACCTACGCGATGCTGTGCCGCGGCGACAGCATCGGCACCTTTCAGGTCGAAAGCCGGGCCCAGATGAGCATGCTGCCGCGTTTGAAGCCCCGTTGCTTTTATGACCTCGTCATCGAAGTCGCGATCGTGCGCCCGGGCCCGATCCAGGGCGGCATGGTCCACCCCTACCTGCGCCGCCGCAGCGGTGAAGAAGCGGTCGAGTACCCCAGCGACGAGGTGCGCCAGGCGCTGCAGCGCACCCTCGGGGTGCCGATCTTTCAGGAGCAGGTGATGCAGCTGGCGATCCTGGCCGCCGACTTCACACCCGGTGAAGCCGACCGCCTGCGCCGCGCGATGGCGGCCTGGAAAAAACGCGGCGGGTTGCTGCCGTTTCATGAACGGCTGGTGGGGCGCATGGTCGAGAAAGGCTATGAGCTCGACTATGCCGAGCGCATCTTCAAGCAGATCGAAGGCTTCGGTGAATACGGTTTCCCCGAAAGCCATGCCGCCAGTTTTGCGCTGCTGGTCTATGTCAGCGCTTGGCTCAAGTGCCACCATCCCGACGCCTTTCTGGCGGCCTTGCTGAACAGCCAGCCGATGGGTTTCTATGCGCCAGCGCAACTGGTGCGCGACGCGCGCGAACACGGCGTGACGGTGCTGCCGGTGGATGTGACGGTGAGCGGCTGGGACAGCCTGCTGGAAGGCGATGCGCAGCCGCTGCGCACGGTGCGGCTCGGCCTCGGCCGCATCAGCGGCTTCGCTGAAGACGCGGCAGCCCGGCTGATGGCCGCGCGCACCGAAGCGCCGTTCGCAAGCGTCGAAGACCTGGCGCGGCGAGCCCAGCTCGACGCCCACCAGCTGTCGCTGCTGGCGCAGGCCGATGCGCTCGACAAGCTGGCCGGCCACCGCCATCGCTCGGCCTGGGCCGTGGCCGGCATCGACACCCGCGCCACGCCGCTGTTGCGCTCGACCCGCACCCACGAAGCCGATGTGGCTGACGCGGCCCTGCCGGCTCCCGACCGGGCCGCCACCGTGCTGGCCGACTACCGCAGCACGGGCCTGAGCCTGACCGCGCACCCACTGTCGCTGCTTCGCGAACAACTGGCCGCGTTCAAAGTACAGCCCGCCGCGGTGCTGAACGGCTATCCGAACGGCCGGCTGGCGAGGGCCAGTGGCATCGTCACCCACCGCCAGCGGCCCGAAACCGCACGCGGCGTGGTGTTCGTGACGCTCGAAGACGAAAGCGGTGCCGTCAACGTCATCGTCTGGCCGACCGTGGCCGAGCAGCAGCGCAAGGCGCTGTTGGCCAGCACGTTGTTGACGGTTTACGGCGTCTGGCAGCGCCAGGGCGAGGTGCGCCACCTGGTGGCCAGGCAGCTGATCGACCATTCCGCATTGCTGCAAGGCCTCAACAGCAAGAGCCGCAACTTTCGCTGATGCCGAATTGCGCCGCGCCAGCGCCAAAATAGCGCCGATGCAATCTCCCATCGACTGGTTGCCCGAGCAGGGCGCACCGCAGCAATTGATCCTGCTGCTGCATGGTTACGGCGCCGACGGCCGTTCGATGGCGCCACTGGCGCAGGCGCTGCGCGGGCACTTCGCTCACGCCGCGCTGGTCGCTGCCGATGCACCGTCGCTCGTTGCCGACGACGCCACCGCCCGTTGCTGGTACGACACCGCAGGCCTGACCCCGGACAACTGGGCCGACCGGGTCGAAGCCGCCTTGCCGCCGCTGCGCGACTGGATCCGTTTGCAGCAGCAGCGCCTGGGCGTGGGCCCGGCGGCGACCGCGCTGGCGGGGTTCTCGCAGGGTGCCGTGCTGGCGCTGGCGCTGGCCTTGCAGCCCGACAACGATGGCCTCGTGGGGCGGGTGCTGGCCTTCAACGGCGCGCTGGCGTCACCGCCGCTGGCGGCGCCGCGCCAGACCACCGTGCACTTGTTTCATGGCGACGGCGACACCGTGATTCCGCCCGAAGGCTCGCGCCAGGCGCTGCGGCTGTTGGGAGCGTTGCAGGGCGACGCCACGCTCGACATCGCCGCCGGCGTCGGGCACGACCTGCATCCGGCGCTGATCGATTCAGCCCTGCAGCGCTTGCAGACCCACATTCCGCTGCGCACCTGGCAGGCGGCTCTGGGGTCGGTGCCGGCGGTGGGGCCTGACGGCGCACTGCCGAGCTGAGCACCGAGCCACCACCCGTCGAACCCTCCCGAAGACCCGATCCATCTCCAGGGCCAGATCCATCACCGTACCGACCATGCTGTTCCTGCTGTCCCCCGCCAAGACGCTCGACTACGAGACACCGGTGCGCGCACCGGTGCTGCGTCTGGCCACCGACCCGCTGAATGTCGACCGCGCAGCGGAGTTGATCGCCACACTGCGGCGCAAGTCGGCGGCGCAGGTGGCGCAGTTGATGGACCTGTCGCCGAAGCTGGCGCAACTCAACGTCGATCGTTATGCCGCCTGGCAACCGGAAGCCACGGCGGCCAACAGCCGGCCCGCGTTGCTGGCCTTCGCTGGCGATGTCTACACCGGGCTCGATGCTGGCAGTCTGTCCACGACCGACCTGCGCTGGGCGCAAGACCACCTGGTGCTGCTGTCGGGTCTGTACGGTGCACTGCGCCCGCTGGACCGGCTGCAACCCTACCGGCTCGAGATGGGCACGGCCCTGAAGACCCGCCACGGCAAGAACCTCTACGACTACTGGGGCGACCGCGTGGCGCAGGGGTTGGACGAGCGTCTGGCGAATGAAAAGACCCCGCGCATCATCAACCTGGCGTCGATCGAATATGCCAAGGTGGCGTTGCGGCCGGCACTGAAGGCGCAAGTGCTCGACTGCGTGTTCGAAGACTGGAAAGACGGCCGCTACAAGGTCATCGGCTTCTTCGCCAAGCGCGCCCGCGGCGCGATGGCGCGCCATGCGATTCGCAGCCGCGCTCGCAGCCCGAAGGCGCTGCAAGGCTTCGATAGCGACGGCTATCGCTACGACGCCGCAGCGTCCGAGCCCACCCGGTTGGTGTTCAGGCGGCGCGGCTCAATCTGAGCCGGCGGTGCGGCTCGAAGCCAGTTTCCAACCGTCGGGATCAGCGTGACCTTCCGCCCCTGACTTCTGGCGAATCATTGCCACGGCGCAAGGGTGCCGGTCACAGCAGCAGGCTCAACCTCGCCGAAAGGCGCGCAGCGATCTTGCGGTAGCCATCCAGCGTCGGATGGATTTCGTTTTGCCAGTCGTTGCTGCGGCCGATGTCGGCGGGGTTGGCCATCACCAGGGTGTTGCGCGTGTCGACGACATGCACGTTCGCCAGTGCCTCCGGCGCGCCGCTGGCGCCGTCCAGGGGCAGCAGGGTTTCGGCAAGCCTGTCGATCAGGCGGTTGGCAATGCGCTGCTGCATCACGATGTCCGTGGCCGTCCCCTGGAAAGCCGGATAGAGCCACGGGCCTCGCATGCGGATGGCACCCAGAAAGCGCGCTGGCGCATTGCGCGGCGTTGCATAGTCGTAGGTGTGCAGAACGATCGGCCGGCCGGCGCTTTTGCTCGACGGGTCATTCCACAGCGCGTGGAGCTGGCGGTAGCTGGTCTGAATCGACATCAGCAGGGCAGCCAGCGCGGGGCCGTTGATCCAGCTGTCGGGCTCGCCGACAGGCCCCAGGGCGCGGCGTCGGACGAGCTCGGATGCGGCGGTGATGACATCGTTGCCGCCGCCGCTGATCAGCAACGCGTCCCAGGGGTAGTTGAAGCGCGGGTTGGCAACGTACTTCTTGAAGTCGCGGTTGCTCGCCAGGTCACCGATGAGTTTGATGTTGTCGCCCGGGTAGGCCAGGTTGAAGACCTGCGACCACTGCGCCAAGCGCAGTTCGTAGAGCAGGTTGGACGAAGGTACTGCGCCCAGGGTGAACCAGGAATCGCCTTCGGCCAGCAGGTGAAAGCCGTAGTAGGCGTCGAAGGGCGACACCGAGGCATCGCCGGCGGTCAGGTCACGCGGGTGCACGACGTCGACTGGCAGGGCCAGGGTGAGGTTGCTGTTCATGGTGAACTCCATTTTCTCGACATGTCCTGGCGCCCGGCGTCGTTTCGACGGTCTTGCGGGGAGGGACGACATCGTCCCGGCTTCGATTTGCGCTGTCATCCGCAACCGAGTGGACCATCGTCAGCGGTGCGGCAGCGGGCGTCTGCGGCTGTGTGTGCTTGGCCCAGTCGGCTCCGGTCCGCTGCGGCAAAATCGCGTCATGACCGCCACCTCCCAAACCATCACTGACGAACTGCGGCGCTGGATCGTCGCCCAGGCCGAAGCCGGCTGCCGACCGCAGGATGTGGTGCAGGCCATGAAAGCCAGCGGCTGGGACGAAGACGTGGCCATCGGCGCGATGGAGCAGACCCTGCGCCAGCACCTGCAGCTGACGCCTGTCGATGACGCAGCCGAGCCGGCCGCAGACAGCGCGGCATCGGCGCCAGCGAACCGGGTGCCGCAACCCGAGTTGGCCGGCGCCAGCGAGATCACCTTGTCGGACGGCCACACCGTGCGGGTGCTGACCGCGCAGTCGAAACCGCGCCTGATCGTGTTCGGCGGGCTCCTCAGCGACGCCGAATGCGACGCGCTGATGGACGAGGCCCGACCGAAGCTGTCGCGCTCGGAAACGGTCGACAACGCCACCGGCGGCAGCGAGATCAACGCCGCCCGCACCAGCGACGGCATGTTCTTCGAGCGCGCGCATTCGCCGTTGATTGCCGCCATCGAAGAACGCATTGCCGAGCTGCTGCGCTGGCCGGTGGAGCATGGAGAGGGCCTGCAGATCCTGCGCTATCACCCCGGTGCCGAATACCGCCCGCACCACGACTACTTCGACCCGGTGCACCCCGGCACGCCGAAGATTCTGGAACGCGGCGGCCAGCGCGTCGGCACCTTGATCGTCTACCTCAACACCCCGCTCGCCGGTGGCGCCACCGTGTTTCCCGATGTGGGGGTCGATGTCTCGCCACTGCGGGGCAATGCAGTCTTCTTCAGCTACGACCGACCCCATGTCAGCACCAAAACCCTGCATGGCGGCGCGCCGGTGACCGCGGGCGAGAAGTGGGTGGCCACCAAGTGGCTGCGCGAAGGCGTCTTCAGCTGATGCCGGTGGCCGGTTGCACGAGATCCCAGCGGTTGCCGTACAGGTCCAGGAACACGACCACGCGGCCATAGGGTTCGTCGCGCGGAGCTTCCGCCAGGCGCACGCCGTGGGCGCGGAAGTGCGCCAGGTCGGCGTCCATGTCGTCGGTGTGTAAAAACAGCCAGACCCGGCCGCCGCCTTGCCGCCCGACCACCGCGCGCTGGGCCTCGTCGGCGGCACGGGCCAGCAGCAACGCACAGCCGGCGGGGGCACCCGCCGCGGGGTCGGAAGGCGACACCACCACCCACCGTTTGTGTTCCGACAGTCGCGAGTCTTGCAGCAACGTGAAGCGCAGTGCCCGGGTGTAGAAGTCGATGGCCTCGTCGTAGTCGGTGACCAGCAAGGCGGTGAGGGCGAGTCGGTGAGCCATCGCAGAAGGGTAGTCCACTGGACCGCGCAGAAGGCAAACAGACGAGCGGACCTTCGCCGCCCCGCAGGGTTGGATTGGCGCAGCGGGCGAGCCCCTAAGATCTTTGCCCGATCACTTGCCACGCACCATGTTCAAGAACGCCCTGCTGTACCGAATCGAGCACTGGACCGTGCCCACCGCCGCGATGCTGGAAGACCGCCTGGACAGCGCGCGTTTCGTCGAATGCGCGGCGTCGCAGGCCGAATCCGAAGGCTGGGTCGAACCGCGCGGTGAAGCCCATGGCGCCTTGCTGGAAAGCGTCGGCGGTCACTGGATCGCCAAGCTGCGCACAGAGGTCAAAGCGGTGCCGGGGTCGGTCGTCAAGACCGAACTCGACAGCCTGCTGGACCGGGCCGAGAAGGAAACCGGTCGCCGCCCCAAGGGCAAGCAGGCCAAGGAGCTGAAGGAAGAGGTGGTGCATGCGCTGCTGCCGCGCGCCTTTCCCAAGCGCAGCGACACGCTGGTGTGGATCGACAACCGTGCGCAGCGCGTGCTGGTGGCTGCCGCCAGCATCCGCAAGGCCGACCGGGTGGTGACGCGGCTGCTCGAAACCCTGGGCGGCGATCTGAAGCTGACGCTGCTGCAGACCGGGTTGTCGCCGGCCACGGCAATGGCGGCATGGCTCAGCGACAAGGAAGCGCCGGCCGGCTTCTCGATCGACCGCGAATGCGAATTGAAGCAACCCGACAGCGAGAAGTCGGCGGTGCGCTATGCACGCCATACGCTGGACATCGACGAGGTCGGCGAACACATCAAGCAGGGCAAGCTGCCGACGCAGCTGGCACTGACCTGGAACGAGCGGGTTTCGTTCGTGCTGACCGATGCGCTGGCGCTGAAGAAAGTTAGCCTGCTGGACGTGGCGCTGGAAAGTGCCGGCGCCGAAGCCGAAGGCGGCTTCGATGCCGACGTGGCGATCACCACCGGTGAGTTGCAGCAACTGATCCCGGCGCTGGTCGAGGCCCTGGGCGGCTTGCAGGAGTTCGTTGCTGCAGCGCCTGGGCATGCGCCTGCGCCTGCGCCTGCGTCGGTGGCAACGGCGCAGGCGACGGCCGTGCGTCCGCCGATTTCCGGCCAGATGGCCGTCACCACCGAAGACGACGCGCCGCCCTGGTAGCTGCGGCGGCTACTGGAAGTGCTGCAGCAGCCGCTCCAGCGTCATTGTGAACGGCGTCTGCAGCGCCGGCAACGTCAAAAGCAGACCCAGCAGCCCGAGCCCGAGCGTGATCGGAAAGCCGATCGCGAAGATGTTGATCTGCGGTGCCACGCGCGAGATGGTGCCGAGCACCAGGTTCACGAACAGCAGCATCACGATCATCGGCAGCGCGATCCAGAGCCCGGTCGAGAAGATCTCGGCCCCCCAGCGATGCGGCTGCACCCGGTGCAGGAAGGCGAACGGCTCGGGCCCCACCGGAAAGACCATGAAGCTCTGCGCCAGCGCGCCGATCACCAGCAGGTGGCCATTGATGACAATGAAGAGCCACGCCACCATGGTGCCGAAGAAGCGGCTGGTGGAGGTGGCGGTCGACGCCGACAGCGGGTCGAAGAAGCCGGCGAAATTGAGCCCCATCTGCAGGCCGATCAGCTCACCGGCGAACTCGATCGAGGCAAACACCAGCCGCACCGCGAAGCCCAGCGAGAGGCCGATCACCGCCTGTTGGATCACCAGCAGGAACGCCACGGGCGAGTCCAGCGCGACCAACGGCGCATCGGTCATCGCAGCCGGGAGCGACCCTTGCATCGCCAGCGAAAAGAAGCCCGCCAACGCGATCCGCACCCGCGTGGGCACGGTGCGTGTGCCCAACACCGGCATCGCGCTGAAGAGCGCCAGCGCGCGCAGAAACGGCCACACCAGCGGCGTGATCCACGCCATCAACTGGGCTTCGGTGAAGCTCAGCACGGTGGCGTGATCACGAGGCCGAACCCGTCCGCCGCCGGGCCGCCCCAAGAGGGACGGCTCCCCCTCGGAGGGGCGACGCCGCAGGCGTCTTGGGGTCCATCTAGCCTACGGCCTGGGGGATTGACTGCAACACCCGCTGCAAATACTCGACCAGCGTCGTCACCATCCATGGCCCGGCCACCACCAGCACAGCCACTGCGGCCAACACCTTGGGGACAAAGCTCAAGGTGGCTTCGTTGATCTGCGTTGCGGCTTGGAAGATGCTGACGATCAGGCCCACCACCAGCACCGACAACAGCACCGGCGCAGCCACCATCAACAGCATCGTCAGGCCGTCCTGGCCGGTGGCCAGTACCTGGGTTGCGTCCATTCGAGTTGTCTAGACAGGTGAAGTCAGGTTGCGAACGACGAGGCCAACGACCCCAGCAGCAGGTTCCAGCCGTCGGCCAGCACGAAAAGCATCAGCTTGAACGGCAGCGCCACAAGCACCGGGCTCAACATCATCATCCCCAGGCTCATCAGCACGCTGGCCACCACCATGTCGATCACCAGAAACGGGATGAAGATCATGAAGCCGATCTGGAACGCGCTCTTGAGTTCACTGGTGACGAAGGCCGGCACCAGCACCGTCAGCGGCACATCGGCGCCCTTGACATCGGGCGGCAATTTGGCGAGCTTGGCGAACAGCATCACGTCGCTCTGGCGGGTTTGCTTCAGCATGAATTCGCGCAATGGCAGCACGCCCTGCTTCAGCGCTTCGTCGACCGCCATCGTGCCGGCGGAGTAGGGCGCCCAGGCTTGTTCATAGACCTTGTCGAAGGTCGGCGCCATCACGAAGAAGGTCAGGAACAGGCTGAGCCCGACCACCACCTGGTTGGGCGGCGCAGCCTGCGTGCCGAGCGCCTGGCGCAGCAGCGAGAGCACGATCACGATCCGTGTGAAACCCGTCATCAACAGCAGCAAGGCTGGTATGAACGACAGCGCGCTGAAGAACAGCAGGGTCTGGATCGGCACCGAATAGCTGGTGCCGCCAGCGCCCTGCGCCACCACCAGCGGCAACCCGCCGGGAGCGCCTTGGGACCAGGCCGATGCGGCAGCGGCCATCAGCAGCAGCGCCAAGGAAGGGGCACGCCAGCGGCTGCCGATCGCAGGCAGAGGGCGATCAGCGCGGCGCATGGCGATGGTGCTTCAGCACGCGCGACAGCATCTGCGCAAACGGGGGCATGGCCACCGGTGTGACCGGACTCGGCTGCGACCCGAAGGCTGCGGTTGCAAGGTGTGGGCCGGGGCCGGTGGTGGCGCCGGCACTTGCGGTGTCGATGACGGGCAGCGCCGCCATCGGCAACGCATGCAGCGTCTGAATGCCTTGCGGCGACACACCCAGCACGAGCCAGGTGCGGGCGTCGCCGCTGCCGACCTCGACCGTCACCACCCGTTGCTGGCCCGACAGCGTCAGCGACGCCACCGTGCGCGGCACTCCCGGCAGCATGGCCGGG
>JBDSMV010000062.1:0-5186 GCA_039915715.1 Rubrivivax sp.
CACCTGCACCTTGGTGCTGCGCGTGCGGTCCAGCGCCAGTTCGAACGCGGCCAGCGACTGCGACAGCGGCAGTTGCGCGCTGATCAGCGGCCGAACGTCGACGCGGCCGCTGCGAATAGCCTGCACCGCCCAGTCGAATTCCAGATGGGCGCGGAAGGCACCGCGGTAGTCAAGCTCTCGCACCATCAACTGGTTGGCCGGGAACGGCAGCTCCGGTGGCATCGTGCCCACCTGCACGATGCGGCCCCCGCGCTTGACCGCCGCCAGACAGGTGCCGAGCGCAGCCGCGCTGCCGGCGGCTTCGATGCAAACCTCGGCCAGGTCGGCCAGTGTCGACGCCACTTGATCGGGGGCGATCTGGTCGGTGCGGATCGTGCGGTCGGCACCCACGGTGCGCGCCATTTCCAGCGCGCGGTCGTTGATGTCGCAGCAGATCACGTGCGCGGCGCCGGCCATGCGGGCGGCCATGACGGTCATGCAGCCGATCGTGCCGCCGCCGGTCACCAGCACCGTCTCGCCGACCACCGGCCCGGCGCGGTTGATTCCGTGCAGACCGATCGACAGCGGTTCGGCGCAAGCGATTTCGCCCAGGCCGATGTGCGGCTCGTCGATCGGCGTCAGCTGTCGCTCGCCCATCACGAAGGCTTCGCGGAACATGCCCTGGGCATGCGGAAACACGCTGGCGCTGCCCAGGAAGAACATGCGCCGGCACAGGTTGCCGCGGCCGGCACTGCAGTAGTCGCAGCGCCCGCAAGGGTGCGACGGGTTGATCGCCACCTTGTCACCGGGTTTGACCCGCGTCACCGCGATGCCGATCGCGCTGACGACACCCGACGCTTCATGCCCCGGCACCAGCGGCTCGCGCACCTCGAAGGTGCCCACCTTGCCATGCTGGTAGTAATGCAGGTCCGAGCCGCAGATGCCGCCCGCGCCCAGGCGCAGCAACACATCGGTCGGACCCAGTTCGGGCGGTGTCTCGGACTGCAGTCGCAGGTCGAGCTTGCCGTGGATCAGGCAGGCGAGTGGCATGGCAAATCCCCTTGAGAAGAAAATTCAGCCGCGGCCGACAAACGGCATCTTGGTGGCCATCACGGTCACGAAGAGGATGTTGGCGCCGGGCGGCAGGTTGGCCATGGTCATGAAGGTCTCGACCACCGACTGCAGCTCCATCCGCGCTTCGGGCTTGATGCTGCCGTCGGCTTGCGGCACGCCCTTGGTCATCCGTTGGGTCATGCTGCTGGCGACGTTGCCGATGTCGATCTGGCCGACCGCGATATCGAAGGCGCGGCCGTCCAGCGCCGCGGCGCGTGTCAGCCCGGACACCGCGTGCTTGGTGGCGGTGTAGGCGATCGATCCGGGCCGCGGTGCGTGGGCCGAGATCGACCCGTTGTTGACGATGCGCCCGCCCACCGGCTGCTGCGCCCGCATCACGCGGAAGGCATGGTGCAGGCAGTAGAAGGCGCCGTTCAGGTTGATGTCGACCGCGCGCCGCCATTCGTCGGCCGGCAACTCGTCGGGGGTGTGAACCGGCAGCGAAACGCCGGCGTTGTTGAACAGCAGATCGACCCGGCCGAAGCGCTTGGCAACGTCGTCGAACAGCTTGCCGACCGCAACCTCATCGGAGACGTCGCAGGGCATCGCGGCAGCGCGTTGCTTCATCGGTTGGTTTTCACCGCAGGCGGTGTCGATGGCGTCCGTCAGCGGCTGCTCACGGCGGCCGACGAAAACCACGTTCCAGCCGTCCTTCAACAGCGCGGTGGCGCAACCCTGGCCGATGCCGCTGCCGGCGCCGGTGACGATGGCGGTTCTTGTGGATTGAGGCGACAGGCTCATCGAGGGTGCTCCTGGTTGAAGGTGCCTGCAGTTCCAGCGTTGCGGGCGGACCTGTGCATGGCGGTTGCGTTCGGATGGACCGGTTGGCGGCTCGCGGGCTTGCCGATGGTCGGTTCTCCGTCTGCGGCCTCTCGATGCGCGAGCTTGACGCCTGCGGGCGCCGCCGCCGATTCAGGGTTACCCGGGCTTTATGGGTTTCGCAATCTTCATAACATGTGACCATTGTCAGTCGGCCACGGCCGGCTGTCGCTCCGCAAACTTCAAGTTGTCCATGCCCACACCCGAAGCCACCACCACCCGCCAAGAGGTGCTCTCGGTCGCCAAGCTGAGCCCGATGCTGCTGCCGCAGGTGCAGGCCGCCACGTTGCTGCACGACCGAATTCATGTCGACGACCAGGCGGCGTTTGCAGCCGCCGCGCCACGCATCACCGGCATCATCGCCAGCGGCGAATCGAAGGTCGGCGCCGATCTGATTGCCCAGCTGCCCGCGCTGCGCGTGATCTCGGTCATGGGCGTGGGCTACGACGGTGTCGACGTGGCAGCGGCCAAAGCCGCCGGTGCGGTCGTCACCCACACACCAGGGGTGTTGAACGACGACGTGGCCGACCTGGCCATCGCACTGATGCTGGCCACGTCGCGGCGCATCGTTGCTGCCGACCATCACGTGCGCAGCGGCGACTGGGCTGCAAAGGGTCCGATGCCGCTGGCCCGCAAGATGTCGGGCGCCCGGCTGGGCATCGTCGGCATGGGGCGCATCGGCCAGGCGATCGCCAAGCGCGCGCAGGCCTTCGACATGCCGGTGGCCTACACCGCACGCAGCGCCAAGCTCGGCCTGCCATTCACGTTTCATGCCGATGTCGAAGCATTGGCCAGGGCCAGCGACTTTCTCGTCGTGATCACCCCGGGCGGTGCGGCCACGCGCAGGCTGATCGATGCAGCGGTGCTGAAGGCGCTGGGGCCTGATGGCATCCTGATCAACGTGGCGCGGGGTTCGGTGGTCGACGAAGCTGCGCTGATCGATGCACTGGAGCAGGGCGTGATTGCGGGCGCCGGGCTCGACGTGTTCGAGAACGAACCTCAGGTTCCGGCCCGGATGGCGGCGCTGCCGCAAGTGGTCCTGACACCGCATGTGGGCAGCGCCACGGGCCACACCCGGCAGGCGATGGCCGACCTGGCCCATGCCAATCTGATGGCCGGATTGCATGGTCATCCGCTGCTCACACCGGTGCCCGAGTGCCAGTGAGTGAAGGTGGAGAGGGCGTGGGTTCAAACCCAGTCTCGCAATCGGGCCTGGGCGCCGGCACGGACATCGGGCCGGCTGGCGCGCTGGCCGGCACTGCGGTCGAGGTGCTCGATGTGCGCTTCGCCGCGGTAGCCGAAGCTGCCGGTGCGCTGCAACATCTGTGCAGCGGTGCTGTGTGGAGCGAAGGACCCGTGTGGATGCACGAGGACGACAGCGTGCTGTGGAGCGACATTCCGAACAACCGCATGTTGCGCTGGGATGCGCGCAGCGGCATGACGGTCTGGCGCGATCGGGTCGAGTTCACCAACGGCCACGCCCGTGAGGCCGATGGTGCGCTGCTGCACTGCTCGCACGGGCTGCGGGCCATCGTGCGAACCCGCTTCGACGATCAGATGCGCCCGCTGCCGGACGAGGTCGTGGTCGACTGCTATCAGGGCCGCCGGCTCAATTCGCCCAACGACATCGTTGTCAAGTCCGACGGCACAATCTGGTTCACCGACCCGCCCTACGGCATCGTCTCGGACGTCGAGGGCCACCTTGCCGACAGCGAGATCGGGGGTCATCACGTCTACCGTCACGACCCCTGCAATGGCAGCGTGAGGCTGGTCAGTGATTGGCTCGAAGACCCCAACGGGCTGGCCTTCTCGCCCGACGAGTCGGTGCTCTATGTGTCAGACACCTCGGGCGCAAGGCCCACGTCCACGCACCACCACCATCACATCGTGGCTTTTGACGTGGTCGGGGGCGGCGATCTGGCAAACCCCCGTGTCTTTGCCGTGGTGGGGCCGGGCTTGCCCGACGGGTTCAAGGTCGATGCACATGGGTTTCTCTACACCAGCAGTGAAGACGCGGTGCAGGTCTATCACCCCGACGGCACCCGCATCGGCCGCATTCCGGTGCCCGAAAAGATCGGCAACCTGACCTTCGGCGGCCCGCTGCGCGACACGCTCTACATCTGTGCCAGCACGTCCCTGTATCGCTTGCGGCTCGGCACCCGCGGCCTGCAGACACCGTGAGTGGCGGTGCACGGAACGGAGATGCAGGAACTGGCGCATTGGTGGCTGGCGCCACTGTCGGGGGCGGCGCTGCACACGATCGAACCCTGGGCTTACTGGCATGCTCGGGTGATGGTCGCGGCCTGGGCGCTGCTGTTGCCTGCCGGCGCCTTGCTGGCGCGTTTCGGCAAGGTGCACAGCCGCAGCGGCTGGCCGCAGCGGCTGGACGACAAGCGCTGGTGGCACGGCCATCGCGCCCTGCAGTACAGCGGCATGGCGCTGACGCTGCTGGGGCTGGCGCTGGCCTGGAACATGGGGTCGAGGCCGGGTGCCGTTGCGCAGTGGCACCACCTGCTGGGCTGGGTGGTGGTGGCGATGGGCGGGCTGCAAGTGCTGGGTGGCTGGCTGCGCGGCAGCAAGGGCGGACCCACCGACCGCCAGATGCGCGGCGACCACTACGACATGACGTTGCGCCGACGGGCCTTCGAACGTCAGCACAAGACCACGGGGTGGCTGTCGCTGCTGTTTGCGATCGCGGTCATCGCGCTCGGGTTGACCGTGTCCGATGCGCCGCGCTGGATGGCGCTGGTGCTGCTGCTGTGGTTCGCGTTGGTGTTTGCTGCTTTCGCATCTTTGCAACGCACGGGCCGTTGCAGCGATACCTACCAGGCGATCTGGGGGCCGGACCCGGTGCACCCGGGCAACGCGTTGCGACCGAGCGGCTGGGGCGTTCGCCGCCTGGTGGATGGCTCGTCCACCGGGCTGGCCTCGGCGATCGCGCAGACCGGGTCGAAAACCTTGCAGGCGCCGCATGACCACCGGCCTTGAGTTGAAGGGTGTCGTCAAGCGCTTCGGGGATGTCACTGTGGTGCAGCAGATGGACCTGGCGATTCGTGAAGGCGAGTTCGTCGTGCTGCTGGGTGAGTCGGGCTGCGGCAAGAGCACCACGCTGCGCATGATCGCCGGGCTCGAGGATGTGACTGCGGGGCGGATCCTGATCGGTGGGCGCGATGTCACCGACGTGCACCCGATGGCGCGCGACATCGCGATGGTGTTTCAGAGCTATGCGCTCTACCCGCACATGGACGTGGCTGCCAACATGTCGTTCGCATTGC
>JBDSMV010000119.1:0-3317 GCA_039915715.1 Rubrivivax sp.
CGCCGGGGCGTCGGAGCCGCCCAGCGCCGCGCGCCAAGCCGCCAGCAGGAACAGCAGCGCCACCGCCGCTGCGGTTCCCAGCGCCATCAGGCGCGAGGTGAGCACACCCGACATCAGCACCGGCAGCACCAACAGCGCCGCGTAGTTGAAGGGCGAGCCGACTTCCAGCAAGTACAGCGTCGAGAACGCCAGCAGGTCGACCCCGATCGTGGCCAGCCATTGCCGGCGTCGCTGCGCGGGCCGCGACGTCACCTGCGATAGCGTGCTGAAGCGCGGCAGCAGCCACAAGGTGATGGCCTGCACCGCATACAGCAGCGACACGAGGGTGGTCCATTCCGACAGCCGCCCGCCCAAGAGGTTACCGAGCGCTTGAGCGAACACCAGACCGACCCCGACCGCCGCTCGCGCTGCGCCGTAGGTGCGATAGACGCGGGCCAGCGCGCCTTCCTGGGCCTGCACCAGACGCCGCGCATGGCGCAGCAGAAAACGGCTGTCGGGCGGCACGTCGCCAGCCGCCATCCAGCCGGCGTCGAAGAACGGTTCCGGACCCCCTGCCGAATCGGCGGCGGCATCTTCGGCGCTGCTGGCCCCAAGGGCGCCGAACAGCGAGTCGCGTTGGGGCCGGTCGAGCGGCTCCTGCGACGCAGCGCCACGGCCGCCGCGGCCACCGCGGCCGGCGTTGCGGCGGTCGTCGCGGCGCCGGTCGAGGCCGCGCCGGTCGGCCTGCCCTGAGGTCAAGGCGGGAACCCTTTCAACCCGGACCGGCGATGCGGTGCGGATCGCTGCAATAGCTGAGACCGTCGCGGCCCGTCAGCGCTTCGCTCAGCGGCAAGTGCACCCCGCAATGCGCGCAGACCCGCATCGGGGCCGGGGGTGGTGGGCCGGAGCCGCGGCGCGTCGTGTCGGCCGAATCGGGGTCGGATGAGGACGGACGCCGGCGCTTGCCGATCACGATCATGACCACCAGCAACAGCAGCACCAACAGCAGGATCTTGAGCGCCATGTCGTTCGGTTGTGAGGTGTTGCGGATGCAGAAGGAGCTGGAAGCCGATCCGTGGGCTGCTCAAGGCACAGGCCGCGACAGCACCACTTCGAGCACGAAGCGGGACCCCACATACCCCAGCAACAGCAGTGCGGTGCCGGCATAGAGCCAACGCGTGGCATGGCGGCCGCGCCAACCGCGCAGGCGCCGGCCCAGCAACAGCGCCGCAAACACCGCCCAGGCCATGATCGAGAACACCGCCTTGTGGTCCGACCAGCGCCAATTCACGGTGCTGAAAAAGCCGAGCACGAGCGTGGCCGTCAGCACCACGAAGCCGGCTTCGACGAAGCGGAAGGTGATCCGTTCGAGTTGCAGCAGCGGCGGCCGGGCTGGCATCCCCGCACCCGCGGCTGTGGCTGTCGTCGCGCCTGGCACCGCCATGGCGCCTGCGCCGCGCTTCGCCATGGCCCCGCCATCTCGCAGCCGGCGTTCGGCCGCATCCAGCATCACGCCGTGCAGCACCGCCGCGCCGAACAAGCCGTAGGCGCCCACACCGAGCGCGAAATGCAGCGGGGCCAGTGGCGACGACAGCGGCCGCATCTCGCCAGGGAAAGCCGCTACCAGCAGCACCACCAGCAATCCGGCTGCGGCCAGCCACTGCCGCACCGTGGGCAGCGGCACCAGGCGACTTTCGATGCCATAAACCAGGATCACGAGCCACACCGTCATCGACAGCACGGGGCCGAAGCCGAGCCGCGCGCCAGGACCGGTCTGACCGAAGCCGGCGATGTCGATCACCAGCAGCAACGCATGCAGCACCCAACCACCGAACAAGGCCGCAGTTGCGATTCGGCGCAGCGCCGGCACCGGCAGGGCCGCGATCAAATACATCAGCAGCGCCACACCATCGAGCAGCAGCACCCCGCCCGGGGCCAGCATCGGTGCGGCAGAGGCCGTCGATAGAATCATCGTCACAGTGTAATGACCGCGGCCGCCTGTGAAGGTGGTCCGAATCGCCGATGGCCTCTGCCCTATCCGACCGCCTGACCCGGCTGGTCAAGACGATGCGCGGCCAGGCCCGTATCACCGAAAGCAATGTCCAGGACATGCTGCGCGAAGTGCGCATGGCCCTGCTGGAAGCCGACGTGGCACTGCCTGTGGTGCGCGACTTCGTCGCCCGCGTCAAGGACCAGGCGCTGGGACAGGAGGTGGCGGGCTCGCTGAACCCGGGCCAGGCGCTGGTGGGCCTGGTGCACCGCGAGCTGACCGCAACCATGGGCGCGGGCGTGTCCGACCTGAACCTGGCCGCTCAACCGCCGGTGGTGATCCTGATGGCTGGCCTGCAAGGGGCCGGCAAGACCACCACCACCGCCAAGCTGGCGCGCCATCTGATCAACAAGCGCAAGAAGAAGGTGCTGACGGTGTCGGCCGACGTCTACCGCCCGGCGGCGATCCAGCAATTGAAGGCCGTCACCGCGCAAGCCGGGGCGGAATGGTTTCCTTCGACCGGGGAGCAGAAGCCGAGTGAGATCGCGCTGGCCGCACTCGACCATGCGAAGCGCCACCATTTCGACGTGCTGCTGGTCGACACCGCGGGCCGCCTCGGCATCGACGAGGTGCTGATGGCCGAGATCAGCGAGCTGCATGCGGTGCTCAAGCCCGTGGAGACGCTGTTCATCGTCGACGCGATGCAGGGCCAGGACGCGGTCAACACCGCCAAGGCTTTCAAGGATGCACTGCCGCTGACCGGGGTGATCCTGACCAAGCTCGACGGCGATTCGCGCGGCGGTGCGGCGCTGTCGGTGCGGCAGATCACGGGCGCGCCGATCAAGTTTGCCGGCGTGTCGGAAAAGATCGACGGTCTCGAAGTCTTCGACGCCGAACGCCATGCCGGCCGCGTGCTGGGCATGGGCGACATCGTGGCGCTGGTCGAAGAGGTGCAGAAGGGCGTCGACCTGGGCGCGGCGCAGAAGTTCGCCGAGAAGATGAAGTCGGGCGGCGGCTTCGACTTGAACGACTTCCTGGCGCAGATCTCGCAGATGAAGAAGATGGGCGGCATGGCGTCGCTGATGGACAAGCTGCCGAGCCAGCTGACCGCCAAGGCCGCAGGCGCCGACATGGGCAAGGCCGACAAGGACGTGCAGCGCATGGAAGGCATCATTTGTTCGATGACTGCGCTGGAGCGTCGCAAGCCCGAACTCATCAAGGCCAGCCGCAAGCGCCGCATCGCCTCTGGCGCGGGTGTGCCGGTGCAGGAGGTCAACCGCATGCTGAACCAGTTCGGGCAGATGCAGGCCATGATGAAGAAGATGAAGGGCGGCGGGTTGATGAAGAT
>JBDSMV010000219.1:0-2772 GCA_039915715.1 Rubrivivax sp.
CGTCATAGGCGGCTTCCAATCGCTGCGGCGACTTGATCAGATCGACCCCGATCAACAACGCGCCACCCGCAGCCAGTGTGTGCGCCTGGCGCAGCAGCCGCAGCGCCTGCTGCGGGTTGAAGTTGCCGATGCTGGAGCCGGGATAGAACACCAGCGCCGGGCCGCTAGCGAGGTCGGGCGGAAGTTGCAGGTGCTGCGAAAAGTCGAGCCCGACCCCGGTCATCTGGATCGCGGGATGCTGGCGCTGCAACTGCAACATCGCACTGCGCAAGAACTCCACCGAGATGTCGACCGCCACGTAATGCGCAGGCTCGATCGTGCCGAACAACCCGGCGGCCTTGGCGCAATCGGCCGCGCCCAGGTCGACCATCGTGCAACCGGTGCCGAGCCGGCCCTGCACGGCTTCAGCGATCTCCCTCGACCGGTCGCGGAAGATCGCCGCCTCGGTGCGGGTCGGGTAGTACTCGTCGAGCTCGGTGATGGCGTCGAACAGGGTCGAGCCCAAACGGTCGTAGAAGAACTTCGGCGACAGCGCGGCCGGTTTCGCCTGCAGGCCGGCCACCGCTTCGGCAACCAGTGCCGGCGCGTCCAGCGCGTGCAGTTGCAAGAAACGGGGCGTGGCAGGGGGGACGGAATCGGGCATCGGCGGGCAATGTAGCAGTCGCCCGGCAACCGGTTCACGCACAGGACAAAATGCCCGCAGCGTTGCAATTGCCATGCGCCTGCGACGCCCGTGTCGGCTACCGGGACGCAACATTCCAGTTACCGTCCGGCGAGAACCCCTTCGAGGAAATCCCATGCGCCATCTGTTCCAGAACTTCAAACTCCTGCTGCTGGGCGCCGTCTTCGGCCTGACGCTGGCAGCCCAGGTGCAGGCCCAGCAGGTGTTCCGCATCACCGCGATCCCTGACGAGTCCCCGACCGAGTTAACCCGCAAGGCGGCGCCCCTGATCAAGTACCTGGAGGGCAAGCTCGTCATGAAGGTCGAGTTCACGCCGGTGACCGACTACGCCGCAGCGGTCGAAGTGTTGGTCAACAAGAAGGTCGAGATGGCCTGGTTCGGCGGCTTCACCTTCGTGCAGGCTTATGCCCGATCGGGCGGCAAGGTGATCCCGCTGGTGCAACGTGCCGAAGACGAGAAGTTTCGCTCGGTCTTCATCACGACCGACCCGGCCATCAAGACCCTGGCCGACCTGAAGGGCAAGGACGTCACCTTCGGCTCGCAAAGCTCGACCAGCGGCCACCTGATGCCCCGCAACTTCCTGCTGGAAGCCGGGGTCGACCCCGACAAGGACTTCAAGCGCGTGGCCTTCAGCGGCGCGCACGACGCCACCGTGGCCGCCGTGGCATCCGGCAAGGTGCAAGCCGGCGCGTTGAACATCTCGGTCTGGGACCGCCTGGTGGCCGAAAAGAAGGTCGACACCAGCAAGGTGCGGGTTTTCTACACCACCCCGACCTACTACGACTACAACTGGACCGTGCATGCCGACATGCCCGCTGCGCTGCGCCAGAAGATCATCGATGCGATGACCTCGCTGTCGGCCGACACCGCCGAAGGCAAGGCCGTTCTGGACCTGCAGCGCGCCACCAAGTTCGTGCCGACCAAGGTCGAGAACTACAAGGGCATCGAAGCCGCTGCGCGCAGCGCCGGCCTGCTCTGACCGCTTCGCCAGCCGGCTGGAATCGGCACCACCGTTGAAGCTGCTGCTTGAAGGCATCGACGCGCGCCACCCTTCGGCGCGCGTTAACAGCGCCCCCGCGCTTCGCGGTCTGGGACTGAAGGTCGCCGACGGCGAATCGCTGGCGGTGATCGGCCCTTCGGGTGCCGGCAAGACCACGCTGCTGCATGTGCTGGCCTGCGCGCTGCCGCCGGCCAAGGGACGTGTGCAGATGGGCGACTTCGATCCCTGGCGTCTGCCGCGGTCCGAGTTGCAGCGGCTGCGCGGCGAGTTGTTTTTAGCGCCGCAAGTGCCACCGCTGCCGCCGCGGCAGCGTGTGGTGACCTCGGTGCTGGCCGCCCGCCTGCCACGCCAGAGTCTGCTCAGAAGCCTGAGGTCGCTGTTGCTGCCGGATGACATTCCGGCGGCATTCGACGCACTGGAACGCTTCGATCTGGCTGACAAGCTGTTCGAGCGCGTCGACCGGCTGTCTGGCGGCGAACGCCAGCGCGTCGGCCTGGCACGTGCGCTGCTGGCGCCGGCGCGGCTGTGGTTGATCGACGAGCCTTTGTCGGCGCTCGACCCGGCTCGCTCCGAGTTGGCGATCCGGACCCTGTGCGACTGTGCGGCCGAACGCAACGTGACCCTGGTGGCCACGTTGCACCAGGTCGACACCGCGCTCGCCAACTTTCCGCGCATCGTCGGCCTGCGTGATGGCGCACTGGCTTTCGACCTGCCGTCGGAGCAGGTCACGCTCGATCTGCTGGCGCAGTTGTATGACCAGAAGGAAGACGAGCTGCGCGGCCCGGCCCCAGCGGCGCAGCCCCTGCGGCGGTCGACCGAGGCAGCGGCACCGGCCGTGATGCACTGCCGATGAGGCGGCCATGACCAGCGCGGCGCTGCCTGCAGCGACTCCGGGGCGCGCGCCCGACCGCGACCCGGCCTGGATCGGCCGCCTGTTCTGGTTCTTCGCTGTGCTGGCGCTGGCCTGGCCGCTGCTGGTGGCGACCGAGTTCAAGGTCTGGCAACTCTTCGATGCCGACAGCCGGCGCGTTACCTGGCAGTTCCTCGCCAGCTTCTTTCCGCCGGCGCTGGACCCCGATTTTCTGTGGCT
>JBDSMV010000113.1:0-8859 GCA_039915715.1 Rubrivivax sp.
CGCACAGCGCGCTGATGATCTTGAGCCGGATCGGCGTCGCCAGCAAGCCGAACAACTCGGCTGCCGACGCGAACACGCGGTCGCTGTCTTCGGTGTCGGTGTCGGTGCCGGTGCCGGCGCCGACGCCGGCGACCGCATCGCTCTGCAAAACCGGCAACGGATCGGCCAGCGCGGCAGCCGCAGCCGGTTTCACGTGCGCGGTGCCGGGGCCGCAGCCAACGCCAGCAGTTCCATCGTGTCGGCCTCGGCCATCTCGCCAGCCATCGCACGCAGCAGGTGGCCGCTGCGGTCGACCGTCACGGTCAGCGGCACCACGTTGCGCGTGGCCAGCAGCGCCGTCAGGGCTTCATAGTCGGCGGTCACGGCAAAGCCATAGCCCATCTTCTGCACATGGCGCCGCACCAGATCGGCATCGCGCTCACGCGCCACCGCCAATACGGTCAACGGGCGTCCGGCTGCAGCCAGATGGAGCTTCTGCACATGGACCAGATGGCGCCGGCAGAAGGGACAGGTGGTGGTGAAGAACACCACCACCACCGCCTGCCCTGCAAGCTGCTCGGGACCGAGGCGGCTGCCGTCCAGCAAAGTCACCTGCGGCCACGGCACGGTGTCACCGGTTGTGAGTGCTGCAGGGGCGGCAGTGGGTGCAGCGATTGCGGTTGCGATCGTCATCACCGGCAGCGGCAACAACGGCAAACAGAGCAAGTGACGGCGCTTCATTTGACGGTTTGCTCCATCAAAAGATAGGTGTTGTAGGCGTTGATGCGGTTGGCGGCCCTGAACAGCGGCAAGTGCTCGAAGCGCGACCAGTCGGTGCTGTTGTAGGCTTCATCGAACGGTGTCAGGTTGCGGGCTGCATCGGTCATCGACTGTCGCAGATAGCTGAGGTAGTCCCGCGTCAGTTGCAGGTCGGTGCGCGCATCGGTGGAGACCGCGCCATGACCTGGCACGATGATCCGCGGATCGGCGGCCAGCAGCCGGTCCAGCGCTGCAATCCAGCTGCTGCTGTCGGCTTGCCCCACGTAAGGCAGTCGGTTGCGAAACACGATGTCGCCGGCCAGCAGCACCTGTTGCTTCGGCAGCCACACCACCAGATCCTCCGGCGTGTGCGCCGGGCCGGCAGGCTGGATCACGATTGGCGTGCTGCCCAATTGCAGGGTCAGCGGGGCGTCGATCCAACGGTCGGCCGCCACCAGATGGGTGTCGGCATCGATCCACGGCGCCAGCTCTTCTCGGCTCGCCTGCAAGCGCAGCGCCGCAGTCTGCGAATTCAGGTACTCGCGCCCCAATTGGTGGGCGATCACAGTCGCGCCGGCAGCCTTGAAGGCCTGCAGGCCGTAGATGTGATCGGCGTGGTAATGGGTCACGACCACATAGCGCAGGGGCTGAGATGTGATGCGACCGATGGCCTCGATCAACGCCCGCCCCAAAGCCGGCGACCCCAAAGCGTCGACCACCAGCACCCCGTCGTCGGTGACGACGAAAGCCGCATTCGAGATGAAGTTGCGGTTGGCAGGCGAACCCAGTGCCGAGTCGCCCTGCACCATCCAGACCCCGGGCGCGACCGCGATCGGTTGCAGCGAAAAGGCTTCGACGGGGGGTGCAGCAAAAGGCGCCACTTGCTGCACCGGGGTCTGCTTCGGGGTCGCCGGCACGATCTGCGCCCATCCCGGCAAGGCCACTGCAAAGGCCCCCAGCACCAGCGCCAGTGCGACGAACCGCACGCGGACTCTCAAGGCTTGATGTAAGCCGCGCCTTGCTTCTGCAGCTTGGCCAGGCGCACCACGCCTGACGGCGTGAACTCGGCGTCGAGGATGAACTGCGACTTCTTCAGGTTGCGGTTCGTCAGCGTGATCTCGCAAACCTCGAACTTCACGCCGCGCGCTTTCAGGGCCGCAATCGGACCTGCGTACTCGCTGCCGTTCTTGTCCTTGGCGCCTTCCATCAGCATGTCGACCCCATTGGCATGCGTGACCACCGTGATCTTGGCCGACGGGTCGACATCGAGGTGGTTGCGGATGTTGCGCAAGCCCTTCAAGCCCTGGGTTTCGGCATCGTCGATGTGGTAGACGACCAAGTCGTTGGCTGCCGTTTGCGCGGCTGCGACGCCAGGCACGGCAGCGGTCGAGATCACAAGCAGCGATGCCGCGGCAAAGGACGCCGCGAACAAAAGCCGGCGCAGGGGGGTGGCAAATGGCATGGCGGTTCTCCGGGTCAAACGAATGTCAGAGGGTCACGACTCGGGAGTCGCAGATTCAGCTTACGCCAGCCCCGGGTTGCCGTCGACGCCGACCAGCTGCGGCGTGTTGATCTCGCGCGGTCGCACGCGGCCGCCTTCGCGTGACTTGAACCAGGTCTCGACGACATCCCAGACCGGCGGGCTGCCAGAATTGCGCGCTTCTTCGGCCACCGGCGCCCAGCCAGCAACCTTGTAGGTCTTGTCGGCCTCGATCGCCTTGCCACCCAACCGCATGTCGCCGATGCGCGATCCCATCGCCGCCTTCGGCGCGATGCTGTAGGTCAAGCCCCCCACCCGGACCATGTCACCGCCCTGCTGGTAGTACGGATCAGGGTTGAAGAGGTTGTCGGCCACGTCTTCGAGCACGGTCTTGATGGTGGCGCCGGTCAGGGAGTTGACGGTGGCATACGGGTAGGTGATGGCCAGCTGGTCCATCATCAACTCGCGCGTGATCGGCTGACCCGGCAGCAATGACGTGCCCCAGCGGAAACCGGGGCTGAAGGCGATCTCTGCGCCCTGCACGTCCATCAACGCATCGCACAGCAACTGGTCCCAGCTGCCATTGAAGTTGCCGCGGCGGTACAGCAAACCGTCGGTGGTGGCCAGCACCTGCGAAAGCTTGCTTTCGTAGGGTGCCCGCACCTTGGTGATCAGCGCGTCCATCGCAGGGTCGGGCTTCAGCAGGTCGCTGAACACCGGCAGCAAGCGGTAGCGGTGCTGTGCCAGTTTGCCGTCCTTGACCTGGAAGTCCATCACGGCCAGGAACTTGCCGTTGCTGCCGGCATTGGTGACGAGCGTGGTTCCGCCGGGATTCTTGACCGGCACCGCGACCGGCACGCCGTCGTGGGTGTGGCCGCCGAAAATGGCGTCGATGCCGCGCACACGGCTGGCCATCTTCAGGTCGACATCCATGCCGTTGTGCGACAGCAGCACCACCAGCTTCGCACCCTTGGCGCGGGCTTCGTCCACCACCTCCTGCATGTGGTCGTCCTGGATGCCGAAGCTCCAGTCGGCCATCAGGTAACGCGGGTTCGCGATCGGGGTGTACGGGAAGGCCTGGCCCACGATCGCCACCGAGACGCCGTTGATCTCCTTCAGGACATAGGGCTTGAACACCGGGTCGCCGAAGTCGGCAGTCTTGATGTTTTGTGCCACGAAGTCGACATGGCCCTTGAAGTCGCCTTCGACGATCGCTTTCACACGGTCCATGCCGTAAGTGAATTCCCAATGGCCCGTCATCACACCGACGCCCAGCAGCTTGGCGGCGTCGACCATGTCCTGCGCATTCGTCCACAGCGATGTGGCGCTGCCTTGCCAGGTGTCACCGCCGTCCAGCAGCAGTGCACCGGGCCGGTCGGCCCGCAGGCGCTTGACCAGGGTCGACAGATGGGCGAACCCACCCACACGGCCATAGCGTTTGGCTGCGCGTTCGAAGTCGATGTAGGTGAACGCATGCGCCGACGGCGTGCCTGGAGCGATGCCGACCCGCTTGAGCAACGCTTCGCCGACCAGATGCGGCAGTTGCCCGCGCATGTCGTCTACACCCAGGTTGACGCTGGGTTCGCGAAAGTAAACCGGCTTCAACTGCGCATGGCAGTCGGTCATGTGCAGCAGGCTCACGAAGCCGGTGCCGCGGCCCAGCGGCGGCAGGTCGTACAGCGCCGCTTCAGCCGCAGCCGCATCGGCTTCGGCATGCCGCGCCAAGCCCATGCCAGCCACCGAAGCGGCAGCCAGTACCTGCAAAAAATCGCGTTTGGAAAGGGCCATGAACCGTGGTTGTCGCTACTGTGCGTTCACCGGGGACTTGGGGTCCAACAGCAATGACATCAGATCCCGCATCTGCGCTTCGTTCAGCAAATGCTTCTCGCCGAAGCGCGGCATGTTGGAACACGCGTTGTAGGTCTTGCTGTTGTAGAGCTTGGCCCAGGTGTACTCGACGATGGCCTGCGAATTGGGCGATGCCAGGTCGGTCACGCCGCGGGTCTTGCCGTACTGGTAGAGAGTCGGCCCGATCGTGCCGTAGCTGATCTCGGCCTTGCTGATCTGATGGCAGTTGTAGCAATTGCCACCGTTGGTGGCCGGGTCGGCGGACTTGTCGTTCCAGGTCATGCCACGACCGTTCTGCGCCAGCTTCTCGCCGGCCTTCCAGTCGCCGAAATATTGACCACCGGCGGGTGGTTTGATGCTGGCACGGGCCTCGGCCATGACCTTCTGCGCCACTGCGTCCGAAGGCGGCTCGGCCGACGAGCAAGCCGACTGGCCCAGGTCCTGGTCGAGCCGCGCCACGGTGGCGATGCCCTTATCGCTGAACGAGTCCTTCATGACCTGCAAGGTCATCTCATCGAGCTTTTGGGACGAGGGCTGCTGCGAGGCGCAAGCGGCGATCAGGGTGCAGGCTGCCGCGGCAGCCCAGACGAGGTGCTTCATGTTCATACCTTTCTGGTGTTGGGGCTCGGTGCAGACGGCTGGCTGCTCCGCAGACCCCGCGGCTGCTCGATACAGAAGACCCGCTGACTTCAACGCTTCAACCCGGGCGCCACCGATTCCGCGCCCTTGGCGTTGACGCCCATGAAGGTCGACAGCGCGATGGTCACGTCAGAGGCATAGCCGGGATAAGGAAAGCGCTGCTGGCGGAAGCAGTCGTTGAGCCGGTGTTGCATGCTCCACATTTCGCCGCTCGACACGCGGTATGCCGGCCAAGCCGCGAAGCCGACACCGTCGCCGGGGTTCTTGGTCAGGTTCGGCAGGTCCTGCAACCGGATGCGCTGGCCATCGACCCCGTGGCAAGAGGCGCACGAAAAGTCATGGGTGCCACCGCGGAAATAGAACGCGCGCTTGCCGATCTCGTAGTTGGTGCGCTCCTGCGGATGCGACTGCGGCAGGTTCATCTTCATGCCGCGCGATGCCGCCGAGATGTAGGCGACGAGCCCATCGATGGTCTTCTGCTCGCCTTTGTCGAACGACGTGGCCGCGATGGCCTTGGCGTCGAAGCCCTGCAGCGTCTCCATGCAAGTCAACAGCCGCGACTCCAGGTCCTGCACCCTGTCGGTGTCTGCGAAGTAGCGCGGCAGGGTCACGAACGTCCCCTTGACCACGCCTGGGCCCTGCCCCAGATCGCAGCGCTCCAGCGACGCCTTCTTGGGGCCGCGCGCGGTCTTCCAGAGTTCCTCGCCCTTGGCTTCGTACAACTCGGCAGGGTTGCCGTCTGCCAGCATGGCGCGGTACTCGGCAATGCCGTCTGCGGTGCTCTTCGCGCCCTTGTCCTGCGCCCAGGCCAATGTGACCATGCCGGCTGCGGCTGTGGCCAGCGCCACGGCGCCGATGCGGATCGTTGTTCTCATCGCTAGTCTCCTAATCGCGTGCTCGGTGTCGACATCGCCGCAGACCGCGGCCAGGCCTCAGGACACCGTGGCTTCGTCGCTGCGGGTGTCGCCTTTGTTGTCGGTCCAGGCGATCGTGATCTTGTCGCCGGCCTTGGCGCCCTTGACGTTGAACTGCAGGAACGGGTTCTTCGCGATCGAAGGCCCCCACTGCGCGGTCAGCACCGGCTTGCCGTTCAAGCTGGCGGTGACTTCCTGGATGAACCAGGCCGGGATCACCTTGCCCGCCGAGTCCTTGCGCTGGCCGCTTTCCATCTCGTGACTCATCAACACCCGCACGGTGGCCTTGCCATCGGCGGCCTGGGCGCGAATGCGCATCGGATCTGCCATCTCATTTCTCCTTTGAATTCAGTGCCGCGGTGCAGCGGGCTTCAACCACCACATCCGCCCAGGGTGACCTTGATCTCCTTGGCCGCATACAGGACCTTGCCATCGCCCATCATCGCCACCGCATAGACGTTGGACGACTGGCCCATCTTCACGCGGGTGCTGATGTTGGGCTCGATGCTGTCGGTGAGGTCGAACACCGCCGCCAGCACGCTCGGGTTCTTCTCGACCAACAGCACCATGCGTTTGACGCCGGGCAACGCGGTGGCCGCGCCCACCGGAACCACGGCACCGTTTTCGGCGATGTCGGGGCCGGTCATCGTGATGTCCTTGCTTTCGGTCGGTGTGCTGCCGCCGAGCGCCTTGATCGCATCGGCCCAACCCGCCGCTCCGAAGGCGGCCTTGTTCCATTCGGCATGCGCAGTGGCGGGCAGCAGCCCCGCAGTGGCCAGCAAGGCCGCCACGGTGGCGCTGGTGCTCAGCATCTCTCGTCGGTTGTGCATCGTGTGCTCCTTCATCGATGGAATGTCATGGCTTGTGAGCGGCTGCTGTCGCGAGCCACTTGGCGATGGTGTCTGCATCGTCGGCCTTGATGGTCTGCGCAGGCATCGGGATTGGCCCCCATACGCCGCTGCCGCCGACCTGGATCTTGCCTTTCAGGTAAGCCACCCTATCGGCACGCCCGGCGTACTTGCGGGCCACGTCGAGCAGCGACGGGCCCACCACCTTGCGGTCGATCGCATGGCAACTGAGGCACTGATTTTGAGTCAACAGCGCTTCGGGTGCCGGCGCAGCGGCAGACTTGGCAGAGGCCGTCGGTACCGAAGAGGCTGCAGCGGCAGCATTCGACATTGCCACCGCCACCACCGGCCGCGGCGCCCCTTCCGGCCGGGTGGTGTCGGCGCCGATCTGCGCGCCGACGAGCCGGTTCTGCCCGGCCAGGTTGCCGTGGTTGTTGCGCGCATGCGCCGGCAGCGTCGAGCGCAACTCGCCGGTGCGTGCCGGGGCGCAATCCTTCATGCAGGCAACGGCTTTGACATCGGGCTTGCCACCATTGCCAATGCCGCGACCGGGCCACAACCCATGGTCGGTGGTCATGCCGTTGCGGTTGGGCAGCAGGGCCTGCGCCTCGGCCATCGTGCGGTCAGACAGCACGAAGCTCTCGGGCACCACGTTGCCCAGATTGAGCAGGAACGCAGTCACGGCATAGACCTCGTCGGGCGTCAGCGTCTTGGGGGCGTTCCACGGCATCGCGCGGTTGATGTAGTCCCACAGCGTCGAGACGGTGGGCACCTTCATCAGCGTGGTGCGGCCGGGGTAGGCGCTGTCCAGCAACTTGGCGACATGCCCGGTCTTGACATCGTCTGCGGCGGTGCCGCCGACCAGCGGCGAGAACACCTGGTTGCTCTCGCCGAAGACACCGTGGCACGACGCGCACTTGGCTTCCCAGATGTCCTGACCTTGCGCGACCGAACCGGAGCCGGACGGCAGGCCCTTGAAGTCGGGCCGCACGTCGATGTCCCAGACTTTCACCTCAGCTGCCGTGGCGCTGCGGCCGATGCCGGGGAATGCGCCAGACGGTGCGGCATCGGCGCCGAGGGCGGGAAGGCTGAACGCAGCGGCGCCGGCAATCGCCAGACCGATCAGGCTGAGGCTAGATCTGGACATTGCCCACCTCCCCGCTCTCGCCGACGCGCCAGGTCTGAATGCCGTTGTTGTGATAGATCGACCGCGTGCCGCGCACTTCGCGCAATTGCGGCTTGCTCGGCTGCACATAGCCGGTGCTGTCGGTGGCGCGGCTCTGGACCAGCGCGGGCTTGCCGTCCCACACCCAGGGCAGCGAAAAGCGCGTCAGGCACTTGTCCATCACCGGACCCTGCAACTGCGCCCGCTTCCAGTTGCGGCCGCCATCGACCGACACATCGACTGCCTTGATGGTTCCGCGCCCCGACCATGCCAGGCCATTGATGCTGTAGTAGCCGGTGTCCAGCAGCACCTGCCCACCCGACGGCGTGGTGACCACGCTCTTGCATTCCTGCGTGCTGGTGTACTGGCGGTGCAGGCCACCGGGCATCAGGTCGACATAGTGGATCGCCTCGTCCTTGGTGCCGTAGGGCTGGTCGCCGAGTTCGATGCGGCGCAGGTACTTGACCCAGCTGACCCCCTGCACGCCCGGCACCACCAGGCGCAGCGGGTAGCCGTTCTCAGGCCGCAGCATCTCGCCGTTCTGGCCGTAGGCCACCAGCACCTCGCCGGACTCGATCAACTCGACCGGGATGGTGCGCGTCATCGACGAGCCATCGGCGCCTTCGGCCAGCACATAGCGCCCGCGCTCGAAATCAGCGCCGGCCATTTCCAGCAGCAGCTTCAACGGCACGCCGGTGAATTCGCTGCAGCTCAGCATGCCGTGGGTGTACTGGCAGGTCGGCACCGCGACGTTGCCCCACTCCATGCCGGTGTTGGCGCCGCATTCGATGAAGTGGAAACGGCTCACCGAGGGCAGCCGCATCAGCTCGTCCATCGTGAACACCAGCGGCCGCTTCAGCATGCGCTCGTCGCTGCCGTTGAGCATCAGCCGGTGCTGGGTCGGGTCGATGTCCCACCAGCCCTGGTGGTGACGCTCGAAGTGCAGACCGTTGGGGGTGACGATGCCGAACAGGCTCTGCAACGGCGCAAACGACACCGACGATTGCGCGCTCTGGGTCAACCCCGGGCTCTGGCGGCGCTGCACATTGACTTCGAATTTCGACGGGTGGCCATAGCCGTCGGTAACCACCGGCTTGCCGAGACCCTTGCTGTGCTCGGGCAGCTGCAGGATCGCCGGGTCGCCCGCGGCTGTCTTCGAGGTCTGGGCCAGGGCAGCACCGGCGCCCCCGGTGGCCGCAGCCGCAGCAAAGGCGTTGCGCAAAAAGT
>JBDSMV010000215.1:0-2632 GCA_039915715.1 Rubrivivax sp.
TGCGCGTTCTCGGCCAGCACATAGACCCCGCCGATCTGCGCAATGGCGCGACCCAGTGGCCAGGCGGGCTCAGGGCCGGTGGCCGACGCCTGCGGCGCTGCGGGCGCCTCACCGCGCAAACCGGCCCAGGTGGACAACCCGCCGCTGCCTTGCGGGGTGCGCCAGTCGCCATCGGTCTGGGCGCCAACGGACCACGCCGGGCGCGGCTCCTGCACCGACGGTGCCGCTTCTGCCAGGGCCAGCCCGACCTGCCAGGCCGGTGACGGCGACGCGCCCGGTTGGGTCGAAGCCGCAGCGGCATCGGCGCCCACCGCACGCGTGGGCGCCAGCGCCCGCATCACCGCTTGGCGCAGGCTGCCGTGCACCGGGCCCCCATCGCGAAAACGCACCTCGATCTTGGTCGGGTGCACGTTCACGTCCACGAGCTCGGGTGCGATCGTCAGAAACACCGCATAGGCCGGCTGCCGATGGCCATGCAACTGATCTTCATAGGCCGAGCGCACGGCATGGGCGAGCAGCCGGTCGCGCACATGGCGGCCGTTGACGAACAGGTATTGCAGGTCGGCCCGCGCCCGCGCGGCTTCGGGGTGCCCGATGCGGCCTGCCAGGGTCAACGGACCGGCATGGTGCAGCAACTCGCGGCTGTGCTGCTGGAAGTCGGCGCCGAGCACATCGGCCCAGCGTTCACGCGCGCTGCCGGCCCGCCACTGAGCCGCAAGTCGCCCGTCATGCCAGACCGCGAAGCCGACATCGGGCCGCGCCAGCGCATGCCGCCGCACCGCTTCGGCCGCATGCGAGAACTCGGTCGCTTCGGTCTTCATGAACTTGCGGCGTGCCGGGGTGCTGAAGAACAACTGCTGCACCTCGACCGTGGTGCCGACAGCGCGCGCGGCGGCTGCAATTTCGCCGCTGGCGGCCTGCAGCCTCCAGGCATGCGGCGCGTCGGCGGTGCGCGAGGTGATCGACAGGTCCGACACCGACGCCATCGCGGCCAGCGCTTCGCCGCGGAACCCCATCGTGGTCACCGATTCCAGGTCGGCCAGGGTCGATATCTTGCTGGTGGCGTGGCGCCGCAACGCCAGTGGCAACTCGTCGGCGGCAACGCCGCAGCCATCGTCTTCGACGCTGATCGACCGCACCCCGCCACCGCTCAGGCGCACGACGATCTGGGTGGCGCCGGCGTCGAGCGCGTTGTCCACCAGTTCTCGCACCACCGACGCCGGGCGCTCGACCACTTCGCCAGCGGCGATCTGGCTCACCAGCAGGTCCGGCAGCGGGCAGATTCGGCGCCGCGCAGGGTTCGCCTTGCCGAGTCGCATGGGCTGCAAGGGTGAAGCGGGCCCTGTCACACCGGCACTCATTTCGACATTGTAAAAGCGCCACGATCTGCAAGAGATCGCGCAGAAGTACCGATTCCGGCCGCAGAATCAATCCCAATGTCAGTCTGTGATTGGCCGTTTTTGCGAAGTCATGGGATGGATGTCGATGTCGTCGTTCTTTTCCGAATTGATCAGCGCCAGCGACGAAGACCGCCGCGGATTTGAGACCCACCCCACCGTGCTCGACGCAGTCGCGCAGGGCATGTCGGTGGAACGGTACCGCAAGCTGCTGCTGGAGCTGTACCACGTGGTGTGGCACTTCAACCCGGTGTGCGCCACGGCGGCCAGCCGCATGGGCGACCCGGCGCATGAAGACCTGCAGCCGATCCGCCACTTTCTGTACGAACACATGCACGAGGAGATGGGTCACGAGACCTGGGTGCTCAACGACCTGGAGGCGGTCGGCGTCAGCCCTGAGTCGGTTCGAGAACACGCGCCGTCCGTCTACACGCTGGCATTGAACGGCTACAACCACTGGGCCGCTTCGCGCCACCACCCGTGCTCGGTGCTCGGCATGTTGTATGCGCTGGAGGTGATCGCCTCGGTCTACGGCGGGCCGTTCGCTTCGGCGATCCGCGAAGCACTGCTGCTGGACGGCGACAACGGGGTCTCGTTCATCTCGGCCCATGCCACGCTCGACGCCCACCACATGGCCGAACTGCGGCAGATTCTGAACAAGGTCACCCGCGAACGCGAACAGGCTGCGATCCTGCAGTCGGTGCGCGTCAACTTCCACCACTTCACGCGCATCATCGAAGCGATCTAGCGTCGATCTGCAGACGTCGATATCCGTTGCTGGCTGCCTTCCCCATGCCCTCCATTTCCGCACCAACGGCCATCGGCGTCTCGGGCCTGCTCGGCAGGCCCTACAAGACGATCCGACTCGAATGGAGTTCCGATTTGCGCCTGCTGCGCGTGCGCACCTGCGTGCGGCCGATCCAGTGCTACAGCCTGGCGGCGACGGGCGAGTTGCAGCAACTGTTGGCCGACATCAGTGCCAACCCGGGGCTGGTGCGCCATTTCGTGATGACATCCGACGTGCCGCGGGTCTTCAACTTCGGCGGTGACCTGTCGTTGTTCGTGCTGCTGGCGCGCGCCGGGGACGTGGAATCGTTGAAGCTCTATGGCCAACGCTGCGTCGACCTGGTGTGGTGGATGGAGAACGCCGCCAATCTGGGCATCCACACCACCGTCTTGTCGCAGGGCGACACGCTGGGCGGCGGGCTCGAATCGGTGCTGCCGTTCCACAAGGT
>JBDSMV010000233.1:0-6629 GCA_039915715.1 Rubrivivax sp.
TGGACGAGGCGCTGGCGCTGCGCGACGTGTTGCTGATCGTCTGCGGCGCCTGGTTCCTGCTGCGTTTCGCCGGCAAGTTCGGCCGCAACGTGACCGACACGCGCATCAAGCGCGGTGAGGACATCGACCGCACCACCGTCGACGCTCTGGTCAAGCTGGCGCGGCTGGTGGTTGTGATCCTGGCGCTGTTGACCGCTGCGCAGACCCTCGGCTTCCAGATCACCGGGTTGCTGGCGCTCGGTGGGGTGGGCGGCATTGCGGTCGGCTTTGCGGCCAAGGACCTGTTGGCCAATTTCTTCGGCGGCCTGGCGATCTACCTCGACCGGCCGTTCAGCGTGGGCGAGTGGATCCGCTCGCCAGACAAGGCGATCGAAGGCACGGTGGAGTACATCAGCTGGCGCCACACCCGCGTGCGAGCTTTCAACAAGAATCCGATCTACGTGCCCAACTCGCTGTTCTCGAGCATCGTGGTCGAGAACCCTTCGCGCATGAGCCACCGCCGCATCAAGGAGACGATCGGTCTGCGCTATGACGACTTCGGGGTGGTGGCACCGGTGGTGGCTGGCATCAAGGCGATGCTGCAGGCGCACGAGGGCATCGACAACGCAGAAACGCTGATCGTCAACTTCGCTCGCTTCGGCGACTCGTCGCTGGAGCTGATGGTCTACACCTTCACCAAGACCCGGGTCTGGGTCGACTTTCACGAGATCAAGCAGGACATCCTGTTGAAGATCGGCACCATCATCGAAAGCCACGGCGCGCAGATCGCATTCCCGACCCGCACCGTGCATCTGCAGACGGACGGCGGCAAAGGCGACGAAGACACCGACACAGCCGGTGCCAGGCCGGGTTAAGCGCCACCTAAGAATCGACGCCCACAGTGCGGTCCTGTTGAGTCTTCAAACCAGGAGCACTGTGATGAACCACCCCGACCTGACCTCCGTCACCCGGTCCGCTGCACCCCGAGCCCGCAGCATCGGCATGAGACCTTCGCGCCTGGTGATGGCGCTGGCGGCGGCAGGTGTGATCGGTGGCGCTGCCGCCACTTTCGTCACCAATCCGCCTGCCCATGCCGCAGCGCCATCGGCCGCGCCCGTGGCCATGGCACCGGCCGCCGGCACCTACGCGCCGGTGGCAGCACCCGATTTCTCGGCCATCGCCGAACGCGAAGGCAAGGCGGTCGTCAATATCAGCGTCAGCGGCATGCGCACCGTGGCCAACCGCGGCACGTCCGAAATGCCTCAAGGCATGGACCCGCGCTTGTTCGAATTCTTCAAGCGCTTTCAGGGACAGCAGGGCCAGCAGATGCCAGGCAACCCCCGCGGGGGCTCGCCCGAGGGCATGCCGATCCGCGGCCAGGGTTCCGGCTTCATCGTCAGCCCCGACGGCATCATCCTGACCAACGCCCATGTGGTGCAGGACGCCCAGGAAGTGACCGTCAAGCTGACCGATCGGCGCGAATTCATCGCCAAGGTGCTGGGCTCCGACCCCAAGACCGATGTGGCGGTGCTGAAGATCGAGGCCGAGAACCTGCCGGTGGTGCGCATGGGCAACCCGCGCAACCTCAAGGTGGGCAACTGGGTGCTGGCGATCGGCTCGCCCTTCGGATTCGAGAACACCGTTACCGCCGGCGTGGTCAGTGCCAAGGGACGCTCATTGCCCGACGACGGCTTCGTGCCGTTCATCCAGACCGATGTGGCGGTCAACCCCGGCAACTCTGGCGGGCCGCTCTTCAACGACCGCGGCGAAGTGGTGGGCATCAACTCGCAGATCTTCAGCCGCAGCGGCGGCTACCAGGGTCTGTCGTTCGCGATTCCGATCGACATCGCGAGCAAGGTGCGGGGCCAGATCGTGGCCACCGGCAGCGCCACGCATGCACGTCTGGGGGTGACAATCCAGGAGGTCAATCAGGTGCTGGCCGACTCCTTCAAGCTACCCACGCCGGCTGGCGCGCTGGTGTCGAATGTCGAGTCCGGTAGCCCGGCCGACCAGGCGGGTCTGAAGACCGGCGACGTGATCCGCAGCGTCGACGGACGCGAGATCGTTTCGTCTGGCGACCTGCCGGCGGTGATCGGCCTGGGCACGCCAGGGGACCAGGTCAAGCTCGATGTCTGGCGCCAGGGGCAATCGCAGATGCTGACCGCCACGTTGGGTGGCACCGGCGAAAAGGACAAGCAGGTAGCGGGCAACGACGCCGCTGCGGGTCAGGGCCGGCTCGGCCTGGCGCTGCGCCCGCTGCAGCCGCAAGAGCGCGAACAAGCCGGGGTCGAGGGGGGTCTGGTGGTGCAGCAGGCCGGCGGCCCGGCGGGGCGCGCCGGGGTGCAGGCAGGCGATGTGCTGTTGGCGATCAACGGCAAGGCGGTCACCGACATGGCCCAGGTGAAGGACGCGGTGGCCAAGTCCGACAAATCGCTGGCACTGCTGATACAGCGCGACGGCAACAAGATCTTCGTGCCGGTGCGGATCGGCTGACGCTGGCGCGCCAGTCACCGTCATAGTCCGCTGCGCCTGCCGCCGCGCAGTCCCCGTCAGTTCGCTGGCGGCGGCTCCACCGGCTTCGCCAACTGCAGCCACAGCCGCAGGTCGTGTTCGAGCTGCAGGTATTCGGGCTCGATGTGTGCGCACAGCGCGTAGAACGCGCGGCCGTGGTCGGGCTCGCGCAGATGCGCCAACTCGTGCACGACGATCATGCGCAGGAACGCCGCCGGCGCTTCACGAAAGACACCGGCGATGCGGATCTCGCGCTTGGCCTTGAGCCGATTGCCCTGCACACGGCTGATGCGGGTGTGGGTGCCGAGCGCCTGCTCGACAACCCGCAGGCGGTTGTCGAACACCACCTTCGACAAGGCCGGGGCGCTGCGCAGGTGGCGCGACTTCAGCTCGGTGACGTAGGCGTACAGAGCGCCATCGGTGCGCACCGCGTGCGGATCGGGATAGCGCTCGGCCAGCAGGGCTCGCAGCACATCCATCAACCGGCCATGCGCAGCAACCGCGCGGCCTCGTCGTCGCGCGCGGCTTCGATCTCGCGCATCACCGCCGTCAAATCGACCGTGCCCGCGGCCGCCTCATAACGGCCAGTCAGCACGGTATCTGGTTGCAGACCCCCGGCTTCGTACAGGGCCCAGATCTCGGGCCCGTAGGCGCTGTCGATCAGCTCGGGCGCGTCGCGGCCGAAGAAGACCCGCAGGTTGTTGACATCGCGCAGCAACATGCGTGCCGCATGGTTGTTGCCGGCGGCGTCGACGGCCTGCGGCAGGTCGATGATCACCGGGCCGTCGGCCGCCAGCAGGATGTTGAACTCGGACAGGTCGCCGTGCACCACCCCTGCGCACAGCATGCGCACCACCTCTTGCAGCAGCGAGGCATGGTGGGCGCGGGCTTCGTCAGCGCTGAAGCGCAGGTCGTTGAGGCGCGGCGCGGCATCGCCATCGGCATCGGCCACCAACTCCATCAGCAGCACGCCGTCGTGAAAGTTGTAGGGCTTGGGCACCCGCACGCCAGCCGCCGCCAAACGCCAAAGTGCATCCACCTCGGCGCTCTGCCAGGCTTCTTCCTGCTTTTCGCGGCCATAGCGGGTGCCTTTGGCCATCGCCCGCGCCTGACGGCTGTTCTTGACCTTGCGGTTCTCGGTGTAGTCCACGGCCTGGCGGAAGCTGCGGTGGGTGGCTTCCTTGTAGACCTTGGCGCAGCGGATGTCGTCGCCGCAGCGCACCACGAAGACATTGGCTTCCTTGCCGCTCATCAACTGGCGCAGCACGCTGTCGATGAGGCCTTCGTCAACCAGCGGTTGCAAGCGTTTGGGGGCTTTCACCCCGGCATTGTCCGCTGCCTGCCCACGGTGTCTTCGTGCGAAGCGACCTACATCAGGTCGCCGCTGTAACCATCGGCCTTGGCGACCACCTTCTTCGCATAGGTCGGCGCAGCCAGACCCCACAGCACGAGGTTGTTGACCAATCGCGGCAGCCATGGCATCGGCCGCGGCACGTCGACGATCAACACCACGCGCGCTTGCTTGCTGTGGTTGACGACCTCGTGCGGCCACGAGTCGTCGAACATCACCGCCTCGCCTTCCTTCCAGATGTAGGGCTGCCCCTTGACGCGGATCAGCGGCGGGTTGTCGGTGGGCACCCGCAGCCCCAGGTGGTAGCGCAAATAGCCGATGTAGGGGCCGTGATGCACCGGAATCGACTTGCCGGGTTCGAGCACCGAGAAGAAGGCCTGAAGGACGCACGGCACGCGTTGCAGCGCAGCAACGGTTTCCGGACATTGCGCGCGGTTGTGCTCGGGCTTCTTGCCCAGCAACTCCAGCATGTAGACCTTCCACGCGCCATCGCCGCCTGCCGAGATCGCCGTTGCGGGCTTGTTGACCTCGTGATAACGCGGCATGGCGACCCGACGATCCATGAGTGCGTCGAGCTCGGCGCGGATCTCTGGATAAGCCTTGTCGAGTTCCCGCAGTTTGGGGTAGACCGCGTCGATGTCGAAGTACACCGGACGCTGGTCCCACCCGGCATAGCGCAGCAGGAAACGGTTGATCGCGCTCTTGACGCCGTGATAGTCCATGGTGTGCCCCGATGGCCGGTGGCCCGCCGCCGCAGGCTCAACGGTGTTCAGCCGGTGCGGCCTCCCATGGGGTTGGGCAAGCGGCGGGCCGGCACTGTCCCAGAAATCCGCAGGGTCCAGCTCCGTTCCCTGGTAGAAACCCTAGTTCTCGGTCGGGTCGACTTCACCGACGGCTCCCCTGCTGACGGCCATCGACCGCCAGCAGGCCGCAAGCAACAGACAGCAGACAGCAGACAGCAGGCAGCAGGCAGCAATCAACCCGGCAGTTTCGCCACCAGGGTGGCCAAGCGGTCACTGTCGGCGCCGGCTGCGGTGGTGGCAAGTGCGAGCACCGACCGCCCCCCGACCACATAGGTTTCCCCGGCTGGCAGGGTTACCTCTTCCTGCGCCGGAAGCGCAGTGTCGAACAACCGCACCCAGCCGGCGCGGTCGTCGGCCGCCAGCGGCAGCGTGAACGACACGCCCTCGTGCCAGGCGTTGAACACCAGCAGCACGGTGGCATCGGTGCCCCGCCGCGGGATCGACGAGACCGGCGCGGTGCCGTCGATCAGCATGCCGAAGCAGCGCAGGCTGTTGTCGTCCCATTGGGCCTCGGTCATCTCGCTGCCATCGGCCGAGATCCAGGTCAGGTCCTTGACGCCGACGGTTTCGTGCACCTGGCCTGTCAGGAAGCGGTTGCGGCGCAGCACCGGCAGGTCGCGTCGCAATTGCGTCAAACGCTTGACGAAACCGAGCAGCGATCGCCCGGCGTCGTCGATGCCTTGCCAGTCGACCCACGAGATCTCGGAGTCCTGGCAATAGGCGTTGTTGTTGCCCTGCTGCGTGCGGCCGAACTCGTCGCCGGCCAGCAGCATCGGCGTGCCCTGGGCCAGCAGCATCGTGGCCAGCAGGTTGCGCTGCTGGCGCGCCCGCAGCGCCAGCACTTCGGCGTCGTCGGTCGGGCCTTCGATGCCGCAGTTCCAGGACTGGTTGTCGGAATGGCCGTCGCGGTTGCCTTCGTTGTTGGCGTCGGTGTGCTTGTCGTTGTAGCTGACCAGGTCGGCGAGCGTGAAGCCGTCGTGCGCGGTCAGGAAGTTGACGCTGGCCCAGGGGCGGCGCCCGCGCTGGTTGAACTGGTCGCCGCTGGCGGTCAACATCAGCGCCATGTCGCGCATCAGGCCTTCTCCGCCTTTCCAGAAGGCGCGCACGGTGTCGCGGAAGCGGTCGTTCCATTCGGCCCAGCCGGGCGGAAAGTGGCTGAACTGGTAGCCGCCGGGGCCGCAGTCCCAGGGCTCGGCGATCAGCTTGATGCTGTTGAGCACCGGGTCCTGGCGGCAACTGTCGAGAAAACCGCCGCTTTCATCGAAGCCGTAGCTCTCGCGCGCGAGGATCGGTGCCAGGTCGAAGCGGAAACCGTCGACGTGCATCTCGGTCACCCAATACCGCAGGCTGTCGGTGACCATCTGCAGCACCCGCGGGTGGCTCAGATTGACCGTGTTGCCGGTGCCGGTGTCGTTGATGTAGTAGCGCGGCTTTTCAGGCATCAGCCGGTAGTAGCTCGCGTTGTCGATGCCCTTGAACGACAGCGTCGGGCCGAGCTCATTGCCTTCGGGGGTGTGGTTGTAGACCACGTCCATGATCACTTCCAGCCCCTGGCCGTGGAAGCGGTCGACCATCTGCTTGAACTCGTCGATCGAAGGCTGAGACTGGTATTCGGGGTGCAACGCAAAGAAGCCCAGCGTGTCGTAACCCCAGAAGTTTTTCAGCCCCTTGTCGAGCAGGAAGGTCTGGTGGGCGAACATCTGGCTCGGCAGCAACTCCACACTGGTCACGCCCAGTTCCTTGATGTGGCGCAGCACGGCGTCGTTGGCCATGCCGGCGAAGCGCCCGCGCTCGTGGTCGGGCACGTCCGGGTGGCGCATCGTGAGGCCGCGCACGTGGGTTTCGTAAAACACGGTCTGGTTCCAGGGCACACGCACGGTGCTCGGCTGCTCCCACTGAAAGTGCGAGTCGACCACCACGCACTTGGGCATCAGGTGGGCGCTGTCGCGTTCGTCGAAGCTGAGGTCGGCATCGGGGTGGCCGAC
>JBDSMV010000293.1:0-7603 GCA_039915715.1 Rubrivivax sp.
GGTACGGCTGGTGGGGAGCAGGTCAGATCGGCCCCCCCGAAATCAGCTTGAACAGTAGGGCCCAGCTGATTTGCGCCGGTCTGCCCAGATCGACAGTGCGTCAAGCCGAGGCCATTGGCCGAATTCGCGGCGGATCGGCCTGGCTCATCCGTGCCGGCATCACCCCGCGCATTGCCCGACGAACGCATGCAGCGCAGTGCCAAGGGTTATGAGGGGCTCACGCCGAGCACCCGCTGGCAGGACGCCAATAGGGTCGTTGTGACGTTGTCTCTGTGCGCCATGGGGGTGCCGCGCCTGGTGAACGCTGCTGCCCCAACGCCGACTGCACGGGCGGATGACCGCTTCTTGAACCCGAGTTTCAGAGAGCCAGTGGCCGAACCGGGTCGGTAGCTCGGGTTTGGCTGTCAGGTTCAGCCGTTCGGAACGGAATGCGCGAACGAACGCTGTCTTCAACGCCTTGTTTTTTGACGGCGCTAACGAGGTTCAGGCTCTGACGGGAGGTACAGGCGCAGCGACTGCCACGCCGGTGCGAAAAGCCGAGCTGCTACTTGGCCGACGCACTCGCAGCGGTCGAGGGAGTCTTTGCCGAATCCGGACGCGACGAGTCGGAGCCGCACTTGGTCCATCTCCCTGAGACGCATTCCATCGTGGACTTCTTCTTGTTTACGACGCATTGCTTGATTTCACCTTCCTTGCACCGCGCCCAAGTCGAGCCTGAGAAAACGAGCAATATCGAGAGCAGTGCAGCTGCAGTTTTGTTCATGACTTTCTCCAAAAGGTTGGCGCCCTGCTCCACGTCACAAAGCCCGTGCACCCGAACAGCATGGCGGTAGCCAGTCTCTTCCAAAGAGGACGCCGGCGCTTCCATCGAACTACGGATGCACTCGAACCGAAAGCGAAGGCAGCATTCGCTCGACGGACCCCAGGGAGCGTGTCGAAGTTTGGAACGCGGCGCTGCCGCTCAAAATGATCGCCACGCCGATGTTCCGGCCCGCGTCCCGCGCGCGAAGCCCACTGCACCTGCGTCAACACGCGACGCAACATGGCGGCAACGCCAGCAGTCTTGTCTTGCTTTCGATTTGCGGTCGCGTGCTGCCCAACGGGTTGCGCAGTCCAATAGCTGGTTCGCGCCACAGAACCGACACCGGCCGCGTGGCCTCAACCGCTTCCTGTCCAGCGTCGACGTCGATGCGAGACAGGTCGGCGCTCGGTGCCAGCCGCTGGCACTGCGCGCAGCAGCTTCGGGTCAGCGCAGGTCGGCGGACTCGCCTTCAACACGCTGGAGACGGCGCGCCAGGTGGGGGGCCAGCATCGGCACGTCCGACGCGCGCGCCCGCCCGCTGGCCGCCAGCGTTCGAGCCTGCTCCCGGTCGCCCTGCGCCAGCACGGTCCGCGCCAGGGCCAGCTCGACCATGGCGCGCCAGATGCTGCGGTCGTCGTCGTTCTGCTGCCGCAGCGTCAGCGCTGCGGCCAGCACGTCGCGGGCCGGGTCCGACTGGTCAGCCGCGTGCAGCGCCAAGCCTTGCTCCAGCAGCAGGTCAGCGCGCAACAGCGGCAGGTCGGCAGGACGCAAAAAAAACGACATCGATCGCAATCCCAGCACGGCCGCCTCGACAGCCTCGGCTGCGCGGCCGGTGTCCAGAAGGGCTGCCGCTCGCCAACATGCGATGGCCGGCACCTTCAGGCGCGCATCCGCCATCGCGACGGGCAGCGATTCGGCCAGCCGGTCCAGCAGGGCCAATGCCCCGGCCGCGTCGCCGGCCCAGAGCCGAACAACGGCTTGATCCATGCGGATCGTCGCGAGACCGGACGGCGCCTGCCGGCTCCCAAGCGCGCGATCGAGCATCTCCGATGCCTGCGCGAGTTCGCGTTCGGCCTCGTCGAGCGCGGCCGTGGCAGCACTGGTGCGTGCCCGCGTCTGCATGGCCATGGCAAGCACCAGGCTGTCGCCGGTGAAGCGCCGGTAACTCTCGACCATCGGGACGGCCAGCAAGGCCGCGTCGCCGAACCGTCCATTTTCCAAGGCATGGACGCTCATCGTCCGCAACAGAATGCTGTCCAGATTCGCATCGCGTTGTGGGGCCGGCACGTCAAGCAAGGTGCGGAGTTGCACCTCGATGGCCTGCGACTCCGCAGCACGCGAGGTCCACGCATAGAGACGCATCAGGCGCAGGAGCACGTGCTTGGTGTCAACGTGATCAGGACCGTTGACTCGGCGCGACATCTGAAGCGCGTGCAGCAACGCCGACTCGGCGCGTCCGAAGTCGCCGATCGCGCTTGCATTGCTGTAGATGGCCGTGCACTCGGGGATCTGCCACTGCGCCTGCGGACCTGTGCTGCCGAGCGACAGGCGTTGGGCTTGCTCCAGTCGCTGCAGGCCCGCCGAGTGTTCGCCCAGAAAACCCAGGTTGAGCCCCTCGACGTAGAGCGCCCGCCGCAACGAATCACCGCCGGTGCCTCTGCGCTGCATCAGCGCCGTGGCCCCCTGAATGAACCCCAGCGACGCGCTGACCTCGGTATAGCTTGTTGCCTGGGCCTGCGCGAACAACACCCGCAAGCGCACATCGGTCCCGCTGGTGGGAGCGCGGTCGACGATCTGCCGCGCGGTCCGAAGCAGTGGCAGACTGCGCTGCGAATCGTTGCTGGAATCGATCGCGTTGGCCTGGTCGACCAGTGCGACCGCCACCCCCAGGTCGTTCGCGCCATACAGTGCTCGCCGAAGCGCCACCCGTTCGGCGCTGAGCGCAGCGGCCTCGTCGTTAAGGCCCCCGACGTCGATGTAGAGCTCGGAAAGGGTCGACAGCATCGCGTCCTTGACCTCCGGGGTCTGGTCAAGCTCCTTGAGCACGCGCGCCGCGCCGATATCCAGCGGCTCGCGAGCCGTGGTCGCTAGCGCCCGCTGGGGGTCCGGCCGCGAGTCGGCGTTTGCGCGAAACAGTCCGAACACGAAGTCCTGCACCGCCTGCGCACGGCGGGACTCCTGCTGCGCTCTGCGCGCCTGCTCCCGTGCCTTGCGTGCCTGCCAAAGCGCGGCACCCAGCCCCAGCAGCAACACCCCGATGACCAACGCCGTGGCCCCGGTGCCCAAGGCGAGCGCGAAAGCCGTGACGACCACGAGGCCGGCACCCAGCGGCAGGCGGTAGCGGCGAAGCAACCGCCGGGCGCGATAGGCCAGGGTATCGGGCCGGGCCTGCACGCGCCCGCCCTCCAGATGTCGACGCAGGTCGTGGGCCATCGCATCCACGGTCGGGTAACGCTCGGCCGGGTTCTTCTTCAGCGCGCGGTTGACGATGGCATCGATGTCGCCCCGGAGTTGTCTGGCCGTGGCGGGCGCCTGCGCTGCGGCGCTGCGCAGCGGCAGGTCCTGCGCGGTGATGGCCTCTTCGAGTTCGGCCGCACTGCCGCGTTTGAGTTTGTATGGCTTCACTCCGGCCAGCAGCTCGAAAGCGACGACGCCGAGGCTGTACACATCGCTGGCGGTGCCGATGGCCTCGCCACGGATCTGCTCGGGGCTCGCGTAGTCCAGCGTCAGCGCGCGCCCGGCCGCCCGGGTTGGCGCGGTCTCGGCGGCCTGGCCGCCTTCCATCAGCTTGGCAATGCCGAAGTCGATCAGCCGCACCTGCCCCTGGCCGTTGACGAGGATGTTGGCCGGCTTCAGATCGCGGTGCAGCACCAGGCGGCTGTGCGCATAGGCCACCGCGTCGGCCACTTGCAGCAGCAGCCGCAGGCTCTCGGTAACGCCCAGGCCTGCCGAGTCGCAGTACGCGTTCGGAGTCAGGCCTTCGACGTATTCGATGGCCATGTACGGGCGCCCGGCAGCGTCCACCCCGGCGTCGTACAGCCGGGCGATATTCGGGTGTTCAAGCGCAGAGAGAATCTCACGCTCGCGCGCGAAACGCCGGCGACCGGCGGTTTTATGGGGCCATGTGAGGTCATGCGGGGACATGCAGGGACATACGGGGACATACGCCGTGGCCTCGGCAAAGCGGACACACGCGGCAAGCACGACAACGCCAGGACGCTCACGCCCCTGCGCCCTACTCCATCACGGCCAGCAGCAGCAACCGCGCCTTTTCCCAGTCGCGCCTCACCGTGCGCGCGGAGACGCCCAGCACCTCGGCGATGACCTCCTCGGTCAAGCCACCGAAGAAACGCATTTCAACGACCTGCGCCAGACGCGGGTCGGCTTGCTCCAAGGTCTGCAGCGCTTCGTGAACGTGCAGGGTGTCGTTCTCGGGCGCTGCGATCTGGCCCTGCAGCGCGGTGTCGAGCACCAGGTGCTCGGCGCCGCCGCCGCGGCGCTCGGCTTGGCGGGCGCGAGCGAAGTCGACGATCACCGAACGCATGACACGCGCGGCATAAGCGAAGAAATGGTGCCGGTCTTCCACCGCCAGCGAGCCGGCGCCGACCAGCTTCAGGTAGGACTCGTGCACCAGCGATGTGGTGTCCAGCAGGGTGAAGGTCTGGTGCTGGCGCAACCGCGAGCGGGCGAGTCGGTGCAGGTCCTGGTAGAGCAGCGAGAAGGCCCGGCCGGCAGCGGCGGCATTGCCGCTCCGCGCGGCAGCCAGCAGGACAGTCAAATCGGTCGGCCCCCAACTTCCAAGTTCGGCGCATTGGCGGCAACGCCGGCAACGCCGGCAACGCCGGCAAGATGGCGACCGGCACACGGCAGGCAATGGATCGGACCGTGTTGGAGGCTGTTCCAGCGTGTCCCGTTGTCGACGGCTTCCACGTACTCCGGGGTATGGGCGCCTTTGCCCGTGTCACCCGGAGTTCGCCATGTCGCTGCCGATCGCTGCTCTCGCCGCCGCCGACGCCGCTGCCCTCGAAGCCCACCTGTTGCGCCTCGACGCCGCCGCGCGCTCGCTGCGTTTCACCGCCGGCGTCGTCACCGACGACGCGGTCCGGCGCTATGTGGCCGGGCTGGCGTTCGGCCGCGACGCCGTGTTCGGCGTCGTCGATTCGCTCGGCCAGGTCATCGCCCTGGCCCACGGCGCCGTGTACCCGGTGGCCGACCGCATGCGCATCGAAGCTGCCTTCAGCGTCGACGACGGATGGCGGCGCCGGGGACTGGCAACCGCGCTGATGGCAGTGCTGCAGCGCTTTACTGAAACGAGCGGCGCCGAGCAGCTGGTCGCGATGTGCATGGCCCGAAACCTGTCGATGCGCCGCGTCTTCGAGCGCACCGGCATGACCACGTCGTGCGAGGAAGACGAAGTGCATGCGCAGCACAGGGTCGCCCCGATGGTGACGGCGCGCGCATCGGCATGGCGGCGCGCCTGCGAGCGCTCGGTGCGCGAGGCCGATCTACTGCGGCGCCAGCAACTTCGCCGCGCCCTGCTCGCGTTGCTCGGCCCCTTGCAGCATCTTCATCTGCTGCTCGAACTGGCGCGCCGCGGCGATCATCGACACCATGGTTTCGATCGCGCTGACATTGCTGCCTTCGAGCGCCCCGCTCTGCACCCGCGCTTCGGAGTCGGCCGTCAGGTCGCTGCCATCACCGGCGCGGAACAGACCATCGGTGCCGCGCAGCAATGGGGCTTCGGCGGTCACGAGTTTCAATCGACCCACCGGCTGCGGGCGTCCACCCGCCGCACCCGGCACGGTGGCGCTGATGCTGCCGTTGGCTGCGATCTCGATCAGCGCATTGACCGGCACCGTGATCGGCCCGCCATCGCCCATCACCGGCAGGCCATTGGGAGTCACCAGGGTGCCTTCGGTGCTGACTTGCAACGAGCCGGCTCGCGTGTAGCCCTCGGTGCCGTCGAGAGATTGCACCGCCAGCAGGCTCGAGCCCTGCACCGCCACGTCCAGCGGCCGACCGGTGGTCTGCACCGGTCCGGGCCGGGTGTCCGCGCCGATGGTCGACTCCAGCGCATAGACCCGCGTGCTGGCGCCGTCGCCGCGCACCGGCACCGCGCGAAAGGCCTGCATCTCGGCGCGGAAACCCGTGGTGGAGACGTTGGCCAGGTTGTGGGCCAGCACGTCCTGGCGCTGCATGGTCGCCTTGGCGCCGGCCATCGACAGGTAGATGAGGCGGTCCATGTGAGCTACTGAATGAAGCCAACGAGATGAAAATCCGCGCCGGGCCGCCCCAAGCGGATTTGCGCCCCCTCGGGGGGCAGCGAACGCAGAGGGCGTGGGGGCACGGCCCGCCGCCGGGCCGCTCCCAAGGCGGGCAACGCCCCCTCGGGGGGCCGCGAACGCAGAGAGCGTGGGGGCCCGCTCAACGCAGATTCACCAACGTCTGCAACACCTGGTCTTGCGTCTTGATGGTTTGCGCGTTGGCCTGGTAGATGCGCTGCGCGGTGATCATGTTGACGAGCTCGCCGGTCAGGTCGATGTTCGACTCCTCCAGCGCGCCGGCTTGCAGCACCCCCAGGTTGCCGTCACCCGGCACGCCCGTCACCGGCTCGCCGGATGAGAAGCTGCGCGCCCAGGCGTTGTCGCCGACCGGCTGCAAGCCTTGCGGGTTGCGGAAGGTGGCGGTTTCGATCTGACCCGCCGGGCGCGACTGCCCGTTCGAGTAACGCGCCATCACGATGCCGTTGGATTCGATGGCAATCGCTGTCAGCTGCCCGGCCGAATAGCCGTCCTGCTTCAGGTCGGTGACGCCGAAGCCCGAGCCGAACTGGGTCGCACCCGCCAGGTTCAACTGGATGCCGGCAATTGCCAGCGCCTCTGCGCCCTGCGCGTTGGTGGTGGCCGGCACATCCACCGTCACCGGTCCGACCGGCGCGGTCAGCTTGCTGCCGTCGGCCTGAAACTGCAAGGTGGTGACGGGCGTTGCGGGCGTGCCGCCGACCGGCTCGCCGTTGGCGGTGGCGTACAGGTTCCAGCTGTCGGTGGCGGCCTTCTGGAAGTAGTACGTCATCGCCACTTCCTGACCCTTGGCGTCGTAGACGGTCAGCGAAGTGGCGTTGTTGTAGGTGGCGGAGTCGTTGAAGTCGATGCCCGGGCCGCTGGCCGGCACGGTCGCTTTCTGGCGCGAATCGAGGTTCATCTCGATCGCGATGGCAGCGGTCGGCGATGGGTTGATGCCGGCGGTGGACACCTGCAGCGGCAGCGCCCGGCCGGGCTGGATCATGCCCTTGACGTCGGTGGTGTAGCCCATCAACTTCTGTTGGCTGTTGTTGACCACATAGCCGTTGCGGTCGACCTTGAACTGGCCGTTGCGCGAGAACGCCACGTTGCCCTTGCCGTCGTCCAGTTGAAAGAAGCCGGCACCGTTGATGGCGAGGTCCATGGGGTTCTCGGTGGTGCTGATGGAACCCTGGGTGAACTGCTGCGCCACCGCCGACACGCGGGTGCCGATGCCGACCTGGTTGGTGCCGGCACCGTTGAGTGCCGCGGCATAGACATCGCTGAATTCGGCGCGCGCCACTTTGCTGCCATAGGTGTTGGCATTGGCGATGTTGTTGCCGATGATCTCCAGGTTCTTGCTGGATGCGTTGAGTCCGGAGAGGCCTTGCTGAAAGCTCATGGGAGTGTTCCTTTGACAGGGATCAGTTGAAGGCCTTGACCGACGTGTAGGCCACGGTTCCGGAATGCAGTGTTTCCAGCACCAGCCGGTCGCCGATGGTGCTGACGGCCTGCACGCGGT
>JBDSMV010000402.1:0-9150 GCA_039915715.1 Rubrivivax sp.
CGTGGCCGCTGTCGATGCAGCGGCGAACCACGGCCGCGAGTTGAACCCGGCGACGACTGAGTGACCGTACGTGGCCGGCACGCCAGTTCGCGGCGATTGCACATTGCGGTCAAGCGAGCAACGAGGCCGAATCGCCGCGGTCCGTTGACTGGCCGGGCCCCCGTCGGCCGCCGACCGGGCCACGTCGGCAGCGCCGGTCTGGACACCGCCGCCCGACTTGTTGTCGATGACGACGTTGACCTCCAGTGCTCGCCGCATTTGCTGATTGACCAGGCGCGCGATCACGTCGGTGAGGCCGCCGGCTGCGGACGGCACGACATAGCGCATCGGCAGGCCGGCTTTGGGGGCGGTTCTGCGTCTAGGCCCGGCCCGGCATCAGCCAAAGCAGCTGTGGGCTGTTCTGGCAGTCGGCGTCATTACATGGGTTGTCTGCGCTTGTCACGCGCCACGCTTTCAGCAGCGCGTCGGGGACGTTGGTGCCTTCAACCTCGGCACGTTGGCGCAGGGCTTCACGCCACGCGCCGGGCAGCCGAATGCCGGCGTCACGCAGCATTTCGCTGACCATCGTCTTCATGCGCTCCAGGTAGGTCGCATGGCCGGCCAGAGCAGCCGGGTCGATAACGATGAAAACCTTAGACGATGCCGGGCCGGTCGCCATGGTCGAAAAAAAACTCGACGCTTCAAAGCCGAAAATGGCGCCGATCACGGCCTGTGGAGCAACTCGACGATCAGCGCGAGCATCGCGCCCGTAATCGACGGGGCCACGCCGATGGGCAACATCGACCCCTTGAGCCCCGCAGCAGCATCGATGATCGCTTGGCCAGACGCATCGAGTGCCCAACCGGCAGGTATCGCCCCGGCCTTCGTTCGCAGCGACCGTCAGCCTGCAGCGTGGCACTTCGTTCAGGCACAGAAGATCATCGCGACGATCCTCGAACGACCGGTCATCGAGAAGCATGCCCGATTCGGGTACGGCCGTCGATTGGAGATGGTGCGCGAGCTAACCGTACAAGTCCTGAGCACGTCAGAGGTCGCGACTCGCTTTGCAGTCACAGCACCCGCGGTGCGCAAGTGGCTGGGACGCTACCTGGCCGGCGGTGAAGTGGCGCTGGCCGACGCATCCGTCAAGACCGGCGAACTCGCCTCGGGCCATCGACCCTGGAAAGGCATTGCTGATCGTGGAGTTGCGCCAACGCAGCCAGCTCCAGGCCCGGATCGCCGATGACGCCGACCGAACGTCGGCCCGGAGCTGTCGAGACTGCCGACCCCGCTGCCGTGGCGGTGGCGACTCACCCCTATCGCCGAGCGGCAGGCGCTGCGCTCGATCGCTCTGTTCGAAGCCGCCAAGGGTCTGGGCGCGCTGGCGGTAGGCCTTGGACTCCGTACCCTGGTGCACAGACAACTTGCCCGCCATCGTTGTCAACCTCATCGGCACTGTCGGATGGAACCCGACGCGCACTATCCCGCGATGCCTTTGCACTTCGTCGACATCTTCACCGAAGCCAAAAAAGTACCCGCATTGCTCGTCGTGGCGGCGTATGTGACGGTCCGGCTGTCCGAAGCCTGGCGCTTGTGGTTTCAGCGCTCGCGGGGCGAACGGCTCGGCGCCGTGTCGGGCGCGCTGTACCTTCCACTGGAAGTGCGCCATCTGCTGCTGAAGCAGACTTGGTACAGCGCCTTGATTCTGTCATTCAACGCGGCGGTGGTGGCGCATCTAAGTTGGCGCGGCTACGCCGATCTGAATCACCGGGACGACCGACATCCGTTTACTTCGCAGTGGGCGGGTGGCGCAACTTTTTTACTACAACCTGCCCATTAGCAGCAGCACGATCAACACAATCACGATCAGGCCCACACCTCCGCTGGGCCCGTAACCCCAGCTTCGGCTGTGCCCCCAGGTGGGCAGCACCCCGAGAAGAACCAGCACCAGCACGATCAGCAGAATCAGGCCCAGGCTCATGAAAATCTCCCAGATGCATCACTTCGAGGTGACGTTGCATTGTGCACTCGGACGCTGACACAACCACGGCGAGCGACTGATCCTGGGCGAAATTGATCCTACCTCATTCCCGACGAACCTCTGCGGCATCGCCTGCCGCGGCAACTGGCCTGGCTCGGCACCGCAGATCAAGAAGGCTTCCGTCGCCTGGCGTGCTTGCCCGACTGGTTCGACCTAGCCCAGTACGTCAGGCAGCTCGAAGGGTTGATGGGTGACGATGATCTTCGTGGAGCCCTGCGGCCGTGCAGCGCTGCGGCGGTAGTTGCCGAAAGGGGTCGAGCATCCGCTCCAGGGCCCCTGTACAGCGGTACATCGTGGTTACCGGGAACGCCAATCTGCGGCTCGGTCAGGCGATCCAGAAACGCATGCGCTTGACGAAACTGACCGCGCTTCGCACGTTGCGTCAGGTCACCCGACACGACGACGCGATCCGGCGGACATGCCTGCACACTGGCGAGCGAGGGGTCGATCACCGCGGGATCGGGTGCGGCCGAGGTGCTGGTCTGGAAGATGGACCAGGGTGCGCATTTAAGACGCGGCTCAGCGCTCTGGTTGGCCGGGCGACACCGCACTGAGAACTGTCAAACCAGGCGGGCGGATGCGGTAGCGCAGCGGTGGCTTCATGACGGTGGTCTCGCCGTCGGTCGCCACGCGGAGGCGGTGATGGCGGCTTTCTACGACGGTCTCGGTCGCCAGCAAAACGTCGAAATCCCGCGCCTGTTTCAACCGGCCCACGAGCGCTCGCAGCGCGAGTTGTAAGAGCCGCAGGCGTCCCGGCCGCTGTGCGACATAGAGGCTGAGGCGTCCGCCAGTCAAGCGCTCGCGCTCGCCCATCGCGAAACCGTCCACCCGGTATTCGTTATTGCCGATGAAGACGAAAGGGGTGCGCCGCCAATGCTCGTTGCCCGCCACCGAGAGGCAAACGCTGAGGAACGGGTACTTGCGAAGCGCCGTTACGGTGGCCCAAAGGAACGCCGTCCATTTGCCACGGCCGATGCGTTTTTGCTGTCGCTCGCGTTCGTGGCCGTGTCCGGGTACAGGCCGAGGCTCGAGTTGGTGACGAAGACGCGGCCGTTGACTCCGCCCACGTCGACGCGTGTGGTTTGCCCAGCGGCAATCTGCCGGACCGCTTCATCCAGGGTCAGCGGAAGGCCCAAATCTTTGGCAAAGTGATTTAGCGTACCGAGCGGCAAGACCCCGAGCGCAATGTCGCCGCCGGTCAGCGCTGCGGCGACCGCGCTGACGGTTCCGTCGCCGCCACCGGCGACGATGACGTCGGCGCGCTGAGAGATGGCCTGCGTGACCTTCACGGCGATCTCGCCGCCGCCTCGGGCCATAGAAACCTCTGCAGGTATGCCGGCAGACACGTATAGGTCTTGCTACGAGACCTTTGCCCATGTTGCCGCCCAGTTGCCGCTCCTCATCGACGAGGTCTACAACGCCAAGCGCCTTCACTCCGCGCTCGGCTATCTGCCACCCAACGAATTCGAATCGCAACTCGCTCGGCACGCGGCTTAGATCTGATGACCTCTCTGGTCCAACCTTAGGGGTTCTCTACCGGTTCAAGCGCGGGTCAGCCGCGGCGACGGCTGCGGAAAGCCAGCAGGACGGCGACGCCCAGACCCATCATCGCGACGGTGCGGGGTTCGGGAACGGCCATGGGCGTGAACACGACGTTGTCGACGCCGACCCAGTCGTTGAACCAGCCCGGCGTGACGCGCACGCTGGTGATCGATGCGGCGGCAAAACTGAGCGTGAACTGGCCCGTCGAAACGGCGCTCGTGACGATGCCTAGCTGCGTGGCGCCGTTGTAGGCGAATAGCCGAGTGTTGGCAACGTCGGCAACACCCGCGAAGTCGATCGAAATTGAAGAAACCGGGGTGCTGAAGTTGATGGCGAAGCTCGGGTCGCCGTTTTCACCGAGCCAGCCGTTGAAACTGCGCAGCAGGTTGCCGCTGACCAGTGATGGAGTGCCCAGCCCACCCACGTCGCCACCTGTGCTGGAGACGATGGTCATATCGGTGTTGGTGCCCCAGGCGCCGTTCGGGCCACCCGCGCCAGTGAAAGCGTTCGGCACGAAGGTCGCACCCATCGCGGCGTATTGGTTCGACAGGGTCGTGCCGACAGCGAGTTCATCGAAGGTGATTGTCACGGCACCGGCCTGCGCGGCGGTGATCGCGAGGCCGGCGACAACGGCGGCATGGGTCAATTTGGTCGACATGGCGATGGGTAGTTCTTATTGCGTGAGCCGGTTGGCCGGAATCTAGGGGTCGCCACCACACAAGGCGGCAGTAGTAGGTCCAGCTTAAGTGATCACGATTTCGGCGGCACCCCCCGAATCGCGGGTTTCGGCGTTGTCATGCGTGAAGCGATCGCCACCCCGACAGAATAGCGACGATGCCTGCATACACCGCGACCTCGCCGAAACTGTTCTTGGCGGCACGCATCCAGAAGAAATGCAGCAGCGCCAGCAGCACCGTGGCGTAGATGCTGGAGGATGGGTTTTTCCAAACGCCCTTTTTCCTCCCAGAACACCCCCCGCCGAGGTCTTGAACACGCACCCACGCGGTTGTTGGGTCCGGCCGCAGCCCCTTAGAGACCGATCACGACCTCGAAGTGCGTCCTTTATGGGGGAAGTCTGAGGGTTTTCCCGCACGATGTGGCCCCCAACCTCGGCTCTGAGAAGCTCTGGCGCAGCCCTGGTCACCGGGCCGCCCGAAACTGTCGGCTGGAGGATCTCAGGCCGCTTGCAGCTGGCACCAGCGCAGCCAGCCGCTGCATGAACTCCAGCGGCGACATCACGAGGTGGTGGTGCCGTCTCGCCAGGATGTCTTACCTACCCGCGCTGTTGGTTTGCACGCGTTCGTTCGCCAGCGCCGGCGGGTGATTTAGGGGCACGGCTGCTCCGGCGCCTGGCGTTCGCCGGCGCCGCAGCGCACGGCGGCGTGCAGGCTGAAACCGTCGATATCGGCGAACAGCGTCTGCTTGAAGTCCGCGTCCCTCGGCATGGCACCCTGCATCGGCCTGAGTACGCGGGCCTCATCAGAATCGTTTCGTTGTCGGCCTCATGAGTTTGGCCCTGCTCGTCGACGAGCACCCCCTTGCGGAAGAGCAGCTTCATCATCCGGGTAATGATTTTGTGCAACACCGTCTGCGGCACCTCGTCGGTTGGCGCGGGGACTTGCGCGAAGATAGGTTCGCCTTCGGGGTCGCACCGGTACACGCCGTCCAGCAGCAGGCAGTTCAGGTCGATGTTCAAGTTGGCCGCCGAACCAACGCGCTGAATCAGCGTGACCGCGCCGCAGTCAGCCTGCTCGGCCTTCAGTCCGGCCTGAGCGAGCAGGAAGCGCGTAATGGCGCGGTGCATCACCTGGAGCACGGGCGCCACCAGACTGGGTTGCGCGGCCAGTAGCAGTCGCAGCGGGATGGGCAGCTACAGAACCCACTGGCTGTGGCGCGTCAATCTGGCTGAGGTGCGCTGCGGTCTGGGCCATACGCCTGGCCCCGCACGACGGGCAAACGCCACGGCGCTTGCAGCTGAAGGCAACCAGTTTGTCATGCCCGCAGTCGCCGCAGAGCAGACGCAGGAAGCCGTGGGCCAGGATGCCTTATTCGAGAAAGGCGTCGAACTCCTCCCTCACAGACTGCGGTAGATCGGCGCAAGCTGCGGCCTCAGCCTGCTCGAAAGAAGGTGCCGACGTGCTGCTGCACCAAGCGGTATAGCGTGGTGTGCGCTGGTCGGTGGCGCTCGCAATGGACCGGAGCGCCATCCGGCGCCCGCTGGGGATGCCGGCCAATGGCTTGCACACGAGGCTCCCGAGGGTTGTGACCTCGGAAGGTCTCAAGCCGCGCGCTGCACCTCAATCGCCCGGTGTGCCGCCTACCTGTTGGCGCCCACTGCTGCGGGGACACCTTCGGGGGCCATGGTGAACATACGACCGGCCACTTCGGGGCGACGAGTTCAGGGCAGCGAATGTCGCAGCAGGGTCGAAAGCCGAACTTCGCCCAATCTGGCCGCGCAACAGCAGCCAGTCTGTTGCAGCCCTTCAAACCCACGGAGCGGGAAGCGCGGGGCGCGACTGGTTGTCACTCCCCGGTAGAGCGAAGTCAGCCAACCGTGGACAAACAGATGACGGCCGATGGCCCCACCCGCGGCCGATCAGCCCGCCTCAGACCCGCGCGGCCCCACCTCTGCATCGAACCGCTCCGCCCCTGTGTAGCAAAGGAAATGCCGATTGGCCGCGCGGCCAAACAGCGTCATGCCGATGCGGCTGGCCAGGTCGTGGCCCATTGCGGTGACGCCGTTGCGTGACACGATGATCGGCACGCCGAGCCCGGCGGCCTTCATTACCATCTCGCTGGTCAACCGGCCGGTGGTGTAGAAGACCTTGTCGGCACCTTCGATGCCGTGCAGGGCCATCCAGCCGGCGATGGTGTCGATGGCGTTATGGCGCCCCACGTCCTCGACGAAGACCAGCATCTCGGCGCCTCGAAACAGTGCGCAACCATGTACTGATCCGGCCTTGCGGTGGATGCTGTCGCGTTGGCGCATCGCGTCCAACATTCGGGTGAGCGTGGGCTGGCTGATGCGCGCATCGGCGGCAGCGGGTAGCTGCACACTGCTGGCCTGCGACAGCACGTCGCCGAACACCGTGCCCTGGCCGCAACCGGTGGTGACCACGCGGCGCGCGGTGCGCGCCTCGATGTCGGCGAGACCGGCGTGGGTGCGCACCGCGGCGGCCTCGACGTCCCAATCCACCGTCACCGAATCGATCTCCTGCACGCGCTCGATCAGCCGCTGGTTTCGCAGATAGCCGAGCACCAGCAACTCCGGGCAGGCGCCGAGCGTCATCAGGGTGACGAGCTCCCGCTTGTCGACATAGACCGTCAGCGGGCGTTCGGCGGGGATCTGGATCTGGCGCCGTTGGCCGTGCTGGTCGAGGACCTCGATCTCGCGCAGGAGAGAAACGCGGGCTGCACTGAGTCTGGGCGCGGCGCCAACCTGCGGATGCGACTGTGGCGCATCGAAGGCACCTTCAAACGTCTCCGATGCGCCAACCCCTGCATCGGGCTCCGGGCCGGGCGTCGAAGCAGCAGTGATGGGTTCGAGATCGGTCAGCGGCATGTGCGCATCATGCCCGGCCGCCGGCAGGCCGCGCCGTTGCAGGGGCCGCAGGTCAGTTCCGGCAACGCCAAGCGTCTGCTACTTGGTCTTTGGCGCCGGGTTCTGCTCGGCGGAGGTCGCCAGGCCGCTCGGTGGGGCCGTGGCCGTCTTGGCCGGCGAATGGGCACCGGCCGCCTCAAGTGGCGGTGCGGTGATTTCCGCGTTGTAGACGAACGCGCCGGGGTCGGTGCAGGCCGGCATTGCAACCGGCTTGGCGGTGGCCGCCGTGGACAACGGCGGCATTCCGGCCAGCGCGGTGACCACGGGTGCCGCAGCCGCAGCCGACGCTGACGAAGCGGTCGGCATGGCCGTTGGCGTTGGGGAGCCCATCGGCATGGCCTCGGCCTTCCAACCCGACGCGGTGGCCGACGCTGCCGTCATGCCCGAGTGGGATGCAGCGCCAGCGCCCGTCTTGGCGCTGGACAAGTAGGCGGTGCTCAACCGGTCTTGCGTCTTGCACAACTGGTAGGCGCCGACCTTGCCCGACCAGGCGGTCTTGGCGGCCGCCTCGGACGCCTTGGCCTTGGCTTCGTCTGATGGCGGTGGCAGCTTGGCGATGGCAGCGACACCGGTCAGCAGCGCGACCGGCAGCACGACAGCGCCGAAGAGATGGTGGGTTCTGATCATCGTTCGGCCCTGCTGGCAGTGGAGTTCATCGTGTCGGCGCGTTGGATGGCATGAGCGGCGCAATCGGCGCAGTCGGCCCCGTCGGCGCCGGCGGCGTGGCGTTCGAGCGCTGTGCAGGCACCCGGCCGGCAGCCACGTCTTCGGCCCACAGGTCGTGGTGGGCGCGGGCCCAGTTCTCGTCGACATAGCCGGTGCGCATGGCCTTGTACGCGCCCTTCATGCCGATGGTGCCCAGATAGATGTGGCCGATGAACATGGCCATCATCAGCGCCGAAGCGGTGTTGTGGATCATGTGTGCGATCTGCATGTCGCCGCGCAAATACTGCATGCCGGGGATCAAGTGGTCCAGGAACAAGCCCGAGCCGATGACGATGAAGCCCAGCAGCAGCACGCCAAACCAGAACACGAGCTTCTCGCCAGCGTTGAAGCGCCCGGCAGGGACATGCTCGCTGCCGATCATGCCCCCGCCTCGCTTGACCCAGACCGTATCGGCCCGGTTCCAGAAGTTGTCCTTGACGAAGGTCAGCAGCACCACCAGCAGCGAAACCACGAACAGCGGCCCGGCGAAGTTGTGCAGGTTTTTCAATGCATAGCTGAGCCAGCCGAACAAGGTGGCACCCATGATCGGCAACAGGAAAAACTTGCCGAAGGCCATCACGATGCCGGACACCGCCAGCACCACGAATGCGATCGCGTTGGCCCAGTGCGCCGCGCGCTCGAAGGGGGTGAAGCGTTCGATCAACCGCCCGCCATCAGGCACGCGTTTACCGATGGCGCCCTTGAACGCATACATGATCAGAAACCCGAGTGCGACGATGATCAACAGAGCACCGCCGTAAGGGATCAACCAGTTGTTGCGCACCTGACGCCAAGCCTCGCCTGCCGTGGTGAATCTCGATCCGGGATACTGCACGAACTGCTGCACCAGGATGCCTTCTTCGGCGCCGGGAAGGTTGACGACACCAGGCGCGTTGCCGGAATTCCGCACCGCGCGCCACATGGGCGCGTTGTTGCCGGGCTGGCTCTTGGCGCGGTCGGCGTTGCTGCCGTTCGGGTCGGGCAGCGGAGGTGCGACGAAGTCGGCGGGCGGTGCCTGCAGGAAGCGTGACTGCGACGGGTCGCCTCTGACCGATGGCATCAGCACCAGCGGCACGGCCGCAGATGACGCGCCAGGCTCTACCGGTGCCGCCTGTGCCGTCGCGGTGTCGACCAGCAGCGGGCTCGACAGCGCCAGCACGCCGGCCAGGCCGAGCAGAAGGTTTCGTTTCAAACCGCGCATGGGGACTCCTTCGAGCGCATCAGATGACCGGGCCAGAACGTTGCAGACCTAGCGCGCACCGATGCGCACGTACTCGTTCTG